>JAPPBK010000133.1 GCA_026705105.1 Chloroflexota bacterium
AGGAGATCATGATCATCTCCGCCTCGGGTACCGGCGCGATGGAAGCTGCCATTGTCAACACGCTCTCCCCCGGCGACAAGGCGCTCTGCGTGACCGTCGGTTCGTTTGGCGATCGGTTCGGCACGATCGCGGAGCGCTATGGAGCCGAGGTGACGCGCTCGGACATTGAGTGGGGCGAGGCGGCGACGCCGGAGCTGGTCGCCAACCTGATCCAGGAGGATGAGTACGACGCGTTGCTGATCACCCACAACGAGACCTCGACCGGCGTGACCAATCCGATCGGCGAGATCGCGGCGGCCGTCCGCGAGGTCGCGGATCCGCTGATCGTCGTCGACGCCGTGTCCTCGCTCGGTTCGATTGAGATGCGGATGGACGATTGGGGCCTCGATGCGGTAGTCACCGCCTCGCAGAAGGGCTGGCTGTCGCCTCCGGGGATCGCAATGGCGGCACTATCGGAGCGGGGCTGGCGGGCCTCCGAACGCTCGACGATGCCCAGCTTCTACTTCGACCTGACCACACACCACGACTACGCCGAGCGGGGTCAGCCGCCCTGGACACCGGCTCTGCCCACCATGTATGCGATGGACGCAGCCTTGCCGATGCTGATCGAGGAAGGCCCGGAAGCGATCTTCGCGCGGCACCACCGCTTCGCCTCCTGGACCCGAGCAGCCGCGAGGTCGCTGGGACTCGAACTGCTGGCCGACGAGCAATACGCGTCGGACACCGTGACAGCCGTCAAGGTGCCGGATGGCGTCACCGGCCCCGCTGTCTCCAAGCGACTGCGCGAGGAGCATGACGTGGTCATCGCCGGCGGTCAGGGCAAGCTGGCGCCTTCGATCTGGCGCATCGGCCACTTGGGCTATCTCGACGAAGACGAGTTCGCCGCTTGCTTCTCGGCATTCCAGCAGGCGCTCGTGGCCGAAGGCTTCTCACCTGCCGAAGGGGCGCTGATCCCGGGCATCGACGGATAGCTGCCGAAAGTCTCGACGACGCCGTGAGCCATCGCATTCTCGTCAGTGAGCCGCTCTCCGAGGAGGGCCTGGCGATTCTCCGCGAGCAGGCAGAGCTGGATGCTCGGGATGCGATTGAGGGACCCGAGTTGATTGCGGCCGTACGCAACTGCCATGCGCTGATCGTCCGCAGCGGAACCCGCGTTGACCGCGAGCTGATCGAGTCGGCTCCGCTCCTCCGCGTGATCGGACGCGCAGGCGCGGGTGTCGACAACATTGATCTCGACGCCGCCTCCGAGCGTGGCATCATCGTGCTCAACACGGCCGGCGGCAACACCGTCTCGGCTGCCGAGCTTGCCGTCGGATTGCTGCTTTCGCTGTCGCGGCATCTCGCCGCGGCGAATGCGTCGTTGCGATCCGGAGAGTGGAATCGGTCGGCGTTCATCGGCGCCGAGTTGCGCGGCAAGACAGCCGGGATCATCGGACTGGGACTGGTCGGCGCGGCCGTTGCGCGGCGGCTGCAGGCGATGGAGATGCGCACGATTGCGTTCGACCCGTTCGTCTCCGAGGAGCGCGCCCGCAGCGTCGGGACGGAACTCGCGCCGCTTGCCGAACTGCTCGCCGTGTCGGATGTGATCACCCTGCATTCTTCCGCCTCGCCGGACGCTCCGCCGCTGCTGGGCGATGCGGAGTTGTCCGCGATTAAGCCCGTGGCGCTGCTGGTCAACACCGCACGCGGACGCCTGATCGACGAGTCAGCGCTGCTCCAGGCGCTCGATAGCGGCCGCCTGGCCGGCGCGGCGCTCGATGTCTTCGCCGCCGAGCCGGCGCACGAGAATCCTCTGGTCCGGCACCCGCTCGTGCTCGCTACGCCGCACCTGGGCGCCTCGACGCAAGAGGCGCAGGACCGCGTGGCGGTGGAAATTGCCACCGAAACGCTCAAGGTGCTCTCCGGTCGACCCTCGCTGGCGGCCGTGAATGCGCCGCTGATCGATCCCGAATCACTGGAGGCGGTCGGGCCGTACCTGTCGGTCGCGGAGATGTGCGGGCGGCTGGCGACCCAGCTCGCGTCGGGCCAGTGGCGCGACATCGTGATTCACTACCGCGGCGAGATCGCCAATCACGACGTGACACCGCTCAAGGCATCGGTGGTGGCCGGTCTGCTCGCGCCGATCTCGGACGAACATGTCAACCTCGTCAACATCAACAACGTGATCGCGCATCGCGGCTGGCGCATTGTCGAGCGCAAGTCGCCGGATGCCGAGCCCTACACCTCGTCGATCACAGTAGAGTTGCGAACATCCGCCGGCCAGACCTCGCTGATGGGCACGCTGGAACACGGTCGAGCGGCGGTAGTTGAGATCAACCGCTTCCACGTTCACATTGCGGCGAGTCTGCCGAGACCCGGTCGGGCGCAGGATCATCTGCATTTGCTCGTGCTGCGCAACGAGGACCGTCCTGGCCGAATCGGCGAGGTGGGCATGGCACTGGGCAGACTGGATGTTAACATCGCCGCCATGGATGTCGGCTTCAGCCCCGACGATCCGGGGGAGAGGTCGCTCATGGCCCTGACAATCTCCCGCGCCCTTTCGCCGGAGGAAGCCGCCGTGATCGCATCCATTGACGGCATCGAAGAAGTTGCCCAGGCGCAGATGTAGGCCCAAGTCGGGATCAGTCGAGCGAGTGCAGCACCAGCCCGGTCGGCAGCTTGGGCACGAAGTAGGTGCTCTTCTGGGGCATGAAGCTGCCGGCGTCGGCGGTGTCGATCACGTCCTGGAGCGTGGGCGCAGGAAGCACAAACCCAGCGCTCGCCGATCCGTCGTCCACCGCCTCGAACAGCTCGTCGAGGTGGTGCGTGTAGGTGACCGCCCGACCTGCGGCGAGGGCGTCGGCGTCGATGCCCAGCAACGGTTCGAGTACGGCGTGTTGGAGCAGGGCAGGGGCGAGATTGCGCCAGGCCTCGGGGACGTCGTCCGGCATCGCCCGACCAGCCGAGTCAGTCGGTTCGAGCAGCCATAAACCGTGCGCGGTGACCAGTCCCAGCGATGAGCTTCCGTCGGGCAGGCCTGCGGCGAGCTCGGGCGGATCGGATTCGACGATGCGGAAGTTCCGTCCGAGCTGGGCCAGCAGGCTGGCCGGGACATCGCCGTGGACAAGGCGATGGGTTGCGCCGACGACCAGCGCCGGGTCTTCGGCGCAGGCTATGCCCATCAGCACGTATCGCGAGCCCGGTCGACCGTCGATGGCGTCCAGCGCCGACTCGTAGCGGTGGTGTCCGTCGGCCATGTAAATTGTGTCGTTGGCGAAGGCGTCGCTGATTCGTATGACGGTGTTCGCGCCGTCGATGCGGCGCAGGGCATGGAAGTCGCCCGTGGCATCTGTGCCCTCGTAGAGGGGCGGGAGTAGGGCTGCGACATCGATCAGCTCGGCCAGCGCGCCGTCGGCGTCGGGGACGAAGGCCATTAGCGGGGAGATGTCGGCCCCGACAACCGAGCGCAGCGCGGTGCGCGTCGCCTTGGGACCGGGCATGGTTCGTTCATGCGCCATCACGCCTTCGCCCCAGGGGGTCAGCTCGACCGCGCCGAAGATGGCCCGGCGGACCTGACGCTCTGACTCGTCGCCGAACTGATGCTCATGCAGGTAGTAGGACGGCGCGTCGTCCCGGACAATGGCGCCGGCGTCCTGCCAGTCGCGGAGCGTCTGCGCGGCGTCGGCGATCTCGTCGCCTGCGGCCGTCTCGATGTGCGCGATCTGGTAGGGACTGGACGCCTTGAGCGCCGCGGTCTGCGCCGCGTCGACGATGTCGTAGGGCGGACCGAGCACGCGGCCCCAGTCGCCGACGATGTCGGGGTTGTAGCGGAGGCCTCGGAAGGGTTGAACGTTGACCATGGCGGGGTGTCCTCGGCGCGCAAGGCCCAGGCGGGTCCCTGCGTGAAGCAGAGACTAGGCGCCTGCGCGGCTGCTGAGATCGTAACTCACGGGTTTGCGTCGGCTCGGGATAGGTGCGACGCTGGGTGACATGCCGAACAAGCCGGGGCAGCGATTGTCGCGATTCTGCGTTTTCTGCGGAATCGCCGAGGGATCGGAGTCGGCGCTCTTCTTTCGCGACGGCGAGCGGCGCTTCACCGACTCTCGACCAGGCGATCCGTCCGCGCCCTGGTCCGACCTGCGGCCCGATGTGTTCGTCTTCGAGAACCAGTTCCTCTTCTTCGACCTGACCTCGCTCGTGATTCCCGGCTGGCACTCGGAGACCGCCACGCCCTTCCACAGACAGCAGTATGAGCTGTGGACCGATCTGGGCGAAGTGGGGGCGACGGCGCGGGACCATGGCATGCAGACCGTGGCCTGGTTCCGGGATCGACATGAGGAGCGCGCGCCGAGTGGATTCCGCGTGTTTTGCAACTTTGGCGCCATGGGCGAGCAGTCGCAGCCGCACGCGCACCTCCAGGTTCACGCCGCCAGGGAACTGGATCGCTCTCGCTTCGCGCCAACCGGCGAGCCCTGGCTGGACGCCGTGACCGGCAACGGCGTCTCCATCGTCCACGAGACGGAATCGACGATCTTCTACGACGCGCTTCCCGTGCTGGAAGCCGGACATTCGAACCTCTGGCAAGTGACGGTGTCGGTCGGTTTCTCGTCGCCGAACCGAGCGCTGCCGAAAATAGCATTGCTGGCCGTTCCCCGCAGCGGCGTTTCGCAGTCCGCGCTGTGGGAGAACGTGGGCCAGGTCGGCGCGGATGTGGCCGAGTACGGGGCCGAGGCGTCGCCGGGCGGATTCCGGGTGATGAGCAACTTCCCCGGCCAGCAGGCGGCCGAGGAGTACGGCCCGGCGCACGTGCTACTCGTCGGCGGCAGCCACCTCGGTCTGTACGCGGACTACTTCTAGGGCGCAGGCGTCGAGGCCTACGAGGAGCCCCCCTCTGTCCCTACGGGACATCTCCCCCCGCGGAGCGGGGGGAGAGGAGAACATGTTGCTGGGCCGCGAGCATGTCCTGCAGAGCGGTCTGCGCGGCTTCGACCATTTGGCTGAGTTGCTCGGGAGTGAACGTTTCACCCTCCGCCGTTCCCTGGACTTCGACCAGGCCTCCCGACGCCAACCCGACGATGTTGCAGTCGACATCGGCGCTGGAGTCCTCCTCGTAGTTGAGGTCCACCAGCAACTCGCCGTCGCGGATGCCGACGCTGACGGCGGCGACGGCGGAGACGATCGGCGAGCGGTCGTAGGCGAGCGTGCCGATGGCTCGGGAAACCGCCACGAACGCGCCGGTGATCGCCGCGGTGCGCGTGCCGCCGTCGGCGTTGAGCACGTCGCAGTCGATGTTGAACGTGCGCTCGCCCAGCGCCTCGAGATTGACAGCGGCGCGCAGGCTGCGGCCGATCAGTCGCTGGATCTCCTTCGTCCGTCCCGCGGAGAGCACGCGCTCGCGGTTCGAGCGGGTGTTGGTCGCGGCGGGCAACATGCTGTACTCGGCCGTCAACCAGCCCCGGCCCGTGCCCCGCATCCAACGCGGCACCTGTTCCTCGACCGTGACCGCGCAGAGCACGCTCGTGTCGCCCAGCGAGACCACGCAGGAGCCGCCGGCGTGCCGCTGCACGTCCAGATCGAAGGAGAGCGGACGTAACTCGTTGGGTTGGCGTCCGTCGATGCGTACCATGCGTAAGAGCTTAGGAGAGGACGTACACATGGCAATCCAGGGTTATGCGGATCTCGACGCCGTCGAGCTTGCGCGCATGGTCGCCGACCGCGAAGTGTCGGCAATCGAACTGTTGGAGGAAGCGATCGAGCGGGCCGAGCGGGTCAATCCGCAGATCAATGCGGTCGTCTACCCGTGGTATGACCACGCCCGCGAGAACGCGCTGAGCGGTCTGCCCCAGGGTCCGCTGCACGGCGTGCCGTTCTTGCTCAAGGACCTGGGCACGCTCTACGCCGGTCAGCCAATCTCCAGTGGTTCCAAGGTCTTCGCCGACACGATCCCAGACCACGACTCGGAGATGGTGATCCGCTACAAGGCGGCGGGACTCTCGATCTTCGGACGCACCACGTCGCCGGAGATGGGCATCACCTCGACCACCGAATCGCAGCTGCACGGCAAGACGCGCAATCCGTGGAACCTCGATCACACCGCGGGGGGATCGTCGGGCGGCGCCGCCGCCGCCGTGGCGACCGGGATCATCCCCGCCGCCAACGCCTCCGACGGCGGCGGCTCGATCCGCATTCCGGCGACCTGCAACGGTCTGTTCGGTCTCAAGCCGACCCGAGCCCGCACGCCGGCCGGTCCCGACGTGGGCGAGGGCTGGGCCGGGATGTCGACCGTGCACGCGGTCTCACGCTCGGTGCGCGACTCCGCCGTCCTGCTCGACGCCACGGCGGGCCCCGACATCGGCGCTCCCTACTTCGCACCGCCGCCGGAGCGTTCCTGGACGGAAGAGGTTGGGCGCGACCCGGGCACGCTGCGGATCGGCGTGATCCTCAAGCCGTTCAACGAGTGCGAAATCGACGGCGACTGCATCGCCGCCGCCGAGCACTCGGCCGAGTTGCTGCGCTCCCTGGGCCACGAGGTCGAGGACGCGGTGCTGGAGATTCCCGAGGAGGTCCGCAATCCGCTCTTCGACATCGTCCGGCCCTCGACCAAGCTGGCCTTCGACCAGAAGGCGGAGGAGCTGGGCCGCACGCCGAATCCCGAGGACATGGAGCCGATCACCTGGCGGATGATCTCGGGCGACATGCCGACCGCGACCGAGTACATCGCCGCGACTCGCGCCGTGCACGCGATCGGCCGCTTCGTCGGACGCTGGTTCGCCGGCGTCGACGGTCCCGGCTACGACGTGATGCTCACGCCGACGATGGCAACGCCCCCCCTGGAGCTGGGCAAGCTGTCGCTGGATCGCGACGACATGCTGGCCCAGGGCCAGGACGTGCAGCGCACGGTGGGCTTCACCTCGCTGTTCAACGCCTCGGGCAACCCCGCCGCCTCGGTGCCGCTCTACTGGAACGAGGCCGGGCTGCCGGTGGGCACGCAGTTCGTCGCGCCCTACGCCGACGAGGCCACGCTCTTCCGCCTCGCCGCCCAGCTCGAAGCTGCCCAACCGTGGGCCAATCGAAAGCCTCCCGTACACTCCGACGCATAGGATCCCCTCTCCCCTCGCAAAGCGGGAGAAAGACCGAAGCCATCGGACGCTCTCTCCCCCCCGCTTCGCGGGGGGAGATGCCGAAGGCAGAGGGGGGCTCCCCGCACTCCCTGCCTCGCACTTCCAACGTCGGGGAACTTCTTGGAACCAAGGAGCACATCATGAGAACCGCAAACGCCATCGCCGAGATGCTCAAGCGGGAGGGCGTCGACTTCGTCGTCGGCTATCCCGTCAATCCGATCTTCGAGGCGGCGGCAGAAGCCGACATCCGCACGATCATCGTCCGCCAGGAGCGGACCGGGATTCACATTGCCGACGCCTTTGCGCGGATGAACTCGGGCGACCGCGTCGCGGTCTACCTGACCCAGAACGGCCCCGGCTCCGAAAACTCGTTCGGCGGGCTGGCCCAGGCCTGGTCGGAGTCCGCGCCGATGGTGGCGATCCCCGGCGGTTACGCCCGCGCCCAGAGCAATGTGGCGCCCAACTTCTCCGGTCTGGTCAACTTCCAGCACGTGAGCAAGTGGACCGAGCAGTTGACCGACGCCAACGACCTCGCCAACGCCGTTCGCCGTGCCTTCACCCACGCCAAGAACGGCCGCCAGCGGCCGGTCGTGCTGGAGATTCCCGGCGACCTTTGGGGCGCGGAGATCGAAGAGCCGATCAACTACACGCCCACGCCCAGGCACCGTGCCGGTCCCGACCCCGCCGATGCGCGCAAGGCGGCGCAGACGCTGGTCAACGCCGAGCGTCCGGTGATCTACGCCG
>JAPPBK010000167.1 GCA_026705105.1 Chloroflexota bacterium
GACCACATCCGATGAAAACCATCACGGCCGCATACACAAAGTTTCCGACAGTCCCTCGAGTGTAGGTTCTAGGTCGTACGGGTTGAACTCTGCGAGACGGTCGATGATGTCCAGGCAGCGGACTCTGGTGTCTTGGTCTCCCTGTCGGTACAGCCGCAACACCACCGTTGTGAGGTGGATGCCGGCTAGGGAACTAGACGTCGATGGGTCTGCGAGGTCGGCTCCGGCGATCTCGACGGCGCGTTCGCATGCGGTGATGGCGTTTGCTGGCATTTCGGCGGGCAGCTGCTCAAGCGCATACATGAGGCTGTCCATGTGCTGGGGGAAAGCGCTGCTCTCGGTGAGCGCGTCGAGCAGGTCTTCCAGCTCGGCTGCGGGGACATTATCGAGTCTGTAGATCGCGATGCCCAAGTTCTCCTGTACTTCGGGGTCGTCGTCGTCGACCACGCGGCGCAGATCCTCAAGGCTGTCCGCAAGGTTGGACGCGAACGCCTCGACGGCACCGCGGCGGGCCGCTGCCGGTAGGGCGCATATGTCAGTGGCGATGCCGGCAGGCAGTCGTTCTCGCCAGCGTGCCACCGCCCAGATACGCCCGGCACGCGCCGCGATGTCTTCGGGTCCTGCGATGGCGTCGGCCAGTGTTCGGGCGAACCGGTCGGGGGCACGCAACACCGCATGGGAGAGGAGATCCTCGCTGGTGTCGGCATCAAGGACTGCAATGTCGGTGTCGAACATGCTCTCGGCCAGATCCAGAGCCTGTGGGGCTGAGTGGTTCAACAAGGCGGTGACCGTGTAGGCGGCCCAAACTCGCACCGCGACTGTGGCATCTTGAGTGAGGGCGTCCACTGTGGGCATCAGAGCGTCGACGTGGTCGGATGATCTGAACAGCAGCTTGGCCGCCGAGAAGGCTGCCTGTCCCCGCGTCGAGTTCAACCCGGCTGTGAGGAAGTCGCCGCCATAGAGGTAGTCGCCGTTGAAGGCTTCGGTTCGGGCTTCCTCGCTCTCGGGGTCGGGGTCGCTGGCGTAGGCCGTGAGGAGGTTCACTAGGCGCGAGTTCACGGCATCGGCACGACCGATCGCGCTGCACACCGCCTGCCCGACTTGTGAGCCGTAGACGCGATGGGCATGCTCACAAAGGTCGGTCAGGACATCGACCCCTATCTGGCCCTCTACGTTCCGGAGGACTGCGTCCATAGCGGCTTCGGGGATGCCTTGGTTGAAGCGGAGCGCGATTCGCGAGAAGCGCTCGGGGTCGTTCTTGGCTTGTCCGCCGAGCATGCTGGCGAGTTGGTGTGCGCCTCCGACGAAGCGCTCGCCGTCCCATCGCGTTTCGTCGCCGGTGTAGCGCCGCAGGGCGGCGATCCAGTCGTCGTCGGACATGTGCTCGGATTCGGCGGCGTCGATCGGTGACTGCACGCGCCCCGACATAATGGCTGGCTGCTGAGGCTGTGGCTGCCAGTCCGGGAACCGGCTCTCTAGTTCGTGGAGCGTCTGCCGTGCTGTTGGGGAGAGTCTCGTGGAGTCCAGTGCCGTAAGCAGCTCGTATTGGCTATAGCCGCGAGATATGTCTGTCTCCCAGATCGGCCAGTGGTTGAGTATCGCGGCCTCCAGCGCGTCGAACAGGCCGGGGGAGCATCCGGGCGAGCATTGCTCGATCAGCTCGCGTGTCGCTGACTTCGAGATGCCGCCCGATCCCAGCATGAGATTGCGCTGGTCCGTGACCAGCCAGCTGACCGCATCGTCAGGGTCTCCCAGGTTCGCTAAGGCTCGGCAGGCCAGGAACCGCAGCTCGAAGACCTCCGCGGAACGCAGTGGCGCCAGAGCGTCGACGCATTGCGCCGGGTCCTGTTCCGCCAGTGCCAACAGAGCCTTCTCGGTCGCGGCGAACACAACGTTGTCCACACCGTGTACCAACGACAAGCGGGCATGCCATCGCCCGACTGGTAGTTCCCCGTGGGGATCGCGCAGGTCGGCTCCCGCGACATCGACGACGAACGGCAGCACATGACGGATGAACTCCGCTGGGGCTTGGCGAGCCACGTTCGCGATGACCGACTCGGATTGAGAGCGCGAACGCAGGTGCCCGGACTTGAACGGATCGCCGCTGTCGGCGAGCTTGGCGCGTTCTAGGCCGCGGTCAAGAAACGCGCCGATGAGCCGGGCCGCGCCACCAGGATCGTCGTCCTTGAACCGGTGCAGGTTCATCCAGAAGTCAAAGGCCCCCGTCGGGCGGTCAGCGTCGTCGAAGAGTCCCATCGCGATGGCCTCGACGATCAGATCGACAAGTTCGCTGCACAGCGACAACCACATGATCCTCTGCAGGCAGTGGCGCCACGGCTCGGAGTCCTCAAAGCGGGGGCGGATGAGTTCCGCAGCGCGGGCGGGACGATACTTCGCGACGATCGCGAGTTCGTTCCGAGCGACTGCGGCCCGCTGCGGATCGTCAAGCCATGTCTCCCACAGACCGAAGTGGTCTGCTGCGTCGAACCATCCGGGCTTGCACAGCAGCGTGAGCAGCCTGGCGCCGAGCGGTGATCCGCTCCACGCGAGATGCTCCAACGCCGCCCAGTTCTCAGGCACAGGGTCGATCTGGTGCAGCACGCCTACGACGACAGCCTTGAGATGGAACCGGATGTCGTCGTCTTCGAGCAGCTCGACTACAACCGAGATGAACTGCTGTGGGTCAGTCGCGTCGAGATGATCAAGCACCTGGCGTGTCTGGGCACGCCGGAACAGATGCTGACCCGAGTCCAGCAGGAACTCTCGCAAGCTCCCGCCAGCCGCCACGAACCCCCGGGCGAACAGGTAGTCGAAGTACGACTCATGAAAGAACGAGTACCGCCCGGCGTCTTGAACGATCACCGACGCAGACACCAGCGCTCCGACTTGGCGCTGCTCCACCGAGTCGAGCACCCCGACGGGCGCGGCCAGGACCTCGTTGTCGCTCATGTGGCCGACCAGGGTTTCCGTTATCGGCCCCCAGTCCAGCCTCTCGAGGCGTCGCTCTAGCTCTTCGCGAACCTCTCTCGTGTAGCACTCATAGAGGTCCTGAAGCGTCGTGTGCTCAATGGCGTGCGCCTCCTCCGAGAGCCGGCAGAACACCGAGAGATGCAGCGGCGTGCTAAGCAGTTCCATAGTCGAGTCCGAGGCTGGCGGCTCGATGCCGTTGGCTACGAGGTGCGCTCTGACGGCGTCAAGGTCGAGATCACCCAGAGTGTGCTGACCGACCCCTTGTTCCGAGCGCACCAGCAAGCGCAGACGCGGATCCCATTCAAGGTCGGCTGTGCGAGCAGCCAGCAGCACCTTGATATTCGGGCTCCTCCGGATCTCGTCGATGGCTTCGTGGACCGCCTCGAAGTTGTCCGGCATCCGGCCGCCAAAGAGGCTCACGGCATCGAGCTGGTCCACCACAAGGAGCGCCGGCAAGCCTGCTGAGACTCCGTCGAGCAGCACCGACGGCGAGTCGGACAGGGCCATCGCACGACCAAGGTCTCTCGATGTGGACATGGACTGGTCTGTGTCCATCCGGGCAACGGCAACGAACCAACCCTGCGCCGCCAGAGTTGCCGCCACTTCTAAGGCGACAGTCGACTTTCCGTAGCCCGCCCGCCCATCGACAACGACCACCTGGGCGCCCTCAGGCTCGCCCAACAGCCCGACAACAGCATCGACATCATTGCGAGCTACCAGCCCGATGCTGGGCTTGGCGCTGTCGACCCTGCGTGCCTGGCGTTCGCGTGATCTCCGCAGCTCCGCGATGATGTTCGAGTCGCCCACGATCAGCCGCTTCACCAGACCCGCAGACTTGAGATGTTCGGAAACCTGCGGTTCAGTGAGCGTCTCGTGGATGTGCTGCTCGCAGAAGCTCACGACCATGGCCATGACGCGGTCGGGGTCGTCCCGGTATAGACCTCGCAGCTCGCTCTCAACGATCCGTTTCAGAGCGTCCGCAGGTAGGTGCTCCACCTCCACCCTCCGAAGCAGAAGCCAAGCGTCGTCTCGGGAGACATCCCACTCTGTAGCGACATCAACCAGACGGCCCCGCAAGCCGCTACTCACCGCTTCGTCAAACTCGGCGAAGGACTCACACTTGCGTGCCCTACACGTCAAAGTGCCGAGATCGCTGGCAGCCGACGAAGCCACAAAACGGAAGCACCGCCCCAGTTCGGCGATCTGAACCTTGGCATCAGCAAGCACACCCCGACTGATGAGTCGATTGATCGTCCAGCTGCGTTGGCTGTCCTTGGTCTGCTCACCCCACGAGACGCCCTCAGCGACAACCGTCAACTCGATGCCGGTCCCCGCCCGGCCAGGTGGCTCCAGCCGCATCTGGCTGACCTTCTCCTGCAGCATCTCCGCGACGCGAAGCACAATCCAGAGGTTCTCGTAGCCAATTCCTGCTCTGTTGGCTGCGCCACCAGGCATCGCCGTCACCACAACCGCCGAGAGTACAGCAGCCGTCGATCGCCCAAGTCTCCCCCCTCCCCTCCTCACGCCCTAGCAGGGACAGCCCTGACTCGCGTCGGCGGCTGCCGCCCGAGTTGATGCTCTAGCAGGTCGTGGAGCCAACGCCTCTACATCGGCGGCAAACCAGCGATGGTCGGCTTGGGCAGCTACCCGATAGTCACCCTCGCAGAGGCACGGGCCAAATGTGTAGAGAACCGCCGCACCGTCGAACACGGCCGCGACCTGCGGTCCCCCGAGATGCCGACCGTCGCCGTGGCGCTGGAGAAGGCGATCGCGACGCGTGAGCAGCACTGGCGCAACCCGCGCACCGCCAAGGCCTGGCGGTCCTCGGTGCACAACCATGCCGCCGCCATCATCGGCCGCCGCGTCGACCAGGTGAGCACCGCCGACATCTTGGCCGTGCTCAACCCGGTATGGACTACGAAGCCCGAACTGGGCCGCAAACTGCGCCAGCGGCTCGCCATGGCGTTCAGGTGGGCGGTCGCCGCGAACCACATCTCCACCAACCCCGCAGGCGAAGCCCTCGCAGGCTTGCTGCCCCGCCACGCCGGCACCGGCGGCCACTTCGACTCGCTGCCCGCGAGCGAAGTCCCGGCCGCGCTGGACACCATCGACGCCAGCGCCGCGTTCTGGTCCACCAAAGCCGCCATCAGGATGCTCGCTTTGACCGCGACCCGCTCCAGCGAAGTACGCGGCATGCGCTGGGACGAGATCCACGGCGATGTGTGGACCATCCCCGCAGACAGAACCAAGACCGCCAAACCCCAGCGAGTGCCGCTGTCATCCACAGCGCTGGCGGTGCTGGATCAGGCCCGCACCCACAGCAACAACAGCGGATACGTGTTCCCAAGCCAGCGCGGCCACCAGACCACCGTAGAGGCACTATCGAAGCTATGCCGCGATCAAGGCCTCGCAGGGCCCACGCCGGGCGTTGCGCCGTAAAGGGGGCGGGCTTCATTGAGTGGCCGAGTTCGTCGTCTTTCGTGGCTCTATCGACTTGAACCTGATATGAGCGCCTGGATTTCGGGCAACTCTAGGATCTGACTGAGTGTCGCCATTGTGTAGGTGCGGCCTTGGGTTGCGACTACCACCTCCAACAGAGCAGCCGAACGCTCGGTCCAGCCCTTCCCGTCGATGACTGCGCATGGCGTGAGACCGGCCGCACCCGCCGCGGCCGTCATGTTCCTGATGCGGGCTGCCTTGTCGCGGACGGTTCCGCCGTCCTCACCGACCTTCGACTCGACGACGAGCGTCGGAGCCTCATCGGGTATGACGAAGTCAGGCCCCGGAGATATGCCGTATCGCTCGGCGGTCTCTTGGGCGCCGGAGGCTCCCGGTCTTGTGTGGTGATAGGGGATGCCGTGTTCGTCGAGTAGGTCGCGCAACGGGTATTCGAGAATGGCGTCGCCCTTCACCTCCGAGTAGGCGTCCTGTACCTGTCTCCAGATTCCGCCGACATATCGCTGGTAGAGCAGGGCCGAATACGGGACGCCGCTGGAGTTGGCTCGTACACTTGTCCAGCCCTCACGGGTGTCGCGCTTGTCCAGCTTCGAATGAAAGTACGTTGCAGCGCTTGGCGAGACGGCCAAGATCTCCCGGCTCATCGCAGCCGCAACAGCGTGAGCGATGCCAGTTGCCAACTGGTCGTATCTGTGGGAGATCTGCTCGGGAGGGGGGCTTCGCTCGAACTTCTTGAGGGACTCTCCGCTGGCGCGTGCATCCGGGTCGGTGAGCTTGATGGCCACCGCGAGTTCGTTGTGTGTCAACCCGACGATCATCCGAAGCGGGGCGAGTGCGGCGGGTGTGCTTCGCAGGACTGCGGCTAGTGATACAGCGTCGGTGCGTGAGAAGTCGGCGGTACCCTCGGCCAACGCCAGGTAGGCGTCGGCAAAAGACGCCTCGTCGGCCATCGACTTGCCTCTAGGTATCAGATGGAACGAGGGGCGTAGGTGGGTGAGGAAGCCCTTGACCAGCAGCTCGGCTGCCGCGGCTCGGTCGGAACCAGACTTGGCAAGATAGATGCCAACAGCCCGCTGTCTATCTACAGGGCTGGGGTTGCCGCCAGCATGCTCGAGAATCTTGCGCTCGTCGTCAGACAGCGACACTCAATTGTCCCTGAGCGTCTTCGGCCTCGTCGGCCGCGATGCGGTCCCGAGAAACGTTGACGTAGTCGCGGTGCAGTTCGATTCCTGCTGCCCGACGCTGGAGCCGGCGGGCGACGACGATGGTGGTTCCCGACCCTGCGAAGGGATCGACCACCAGTCCCTCCGGCGGGCAGGCCGCCTTGACGAAGAACTCTGCGAGGCCTTCGGGCATCACCGCGGTGTGTCGGCCCGCGGGGCCCCTGTGCTGATTGTAGGTCTGGCACACCTCAATGATGTTTCCGGGATCGGCACCCCCCTTCTCGTAAGTCTTGCGACGGTCGCGTCCGAAGCCAGCCTCGGTGTTGCGACGCCCGTTGCTGTCGAGGCGGCGTCGATCGATCTCTGCGCTGTCTGCCTTGTACGGCACACGCACGGTGTCCAGGTCGAAGTAGGGCTTGGATCCCTTGGCGAAGTGGTAGACATACTCGAAGCTGTCCTTTGTTCGCGGTCCGAATCGGCCCGGGATGGCGTTGGGTTTCGACCAGATGTAGGTCTCGACCCACCGCCAGCCCATCTGCTGCATGCTCAGTACCAACTCGTACACGTAGGGATGTCTCTGTCCCCGGAGAGGACCGGCGCTTGCGACGCGGTTCTTGATGTTCAGCACCAACGATCCGGACTCAGACGTAGCGTCAAACATCGCGACGGCGAAAGGCTGGAACCACTCGACGTATTGGTCGGGGTGTATCTCCGAGTACGAGCGAGCATCCGCATAGGGCGGCGACATAAAGAACAGATCGACGCTCCCCTCGGGCAAGCTCGGCAGCCACTCCGCGGCGTCACCCCACACAACCGCCTCCTCCAGCAGTTGCGACACGACACGATCCGGATCCCCCGGAACGGCCGGACGAACACCACAGGCACCAACCGACTGCATGAAACCGACAGTAGCGGACAGGTCCGACACAGCAGGGGAACCCTCTTCCTGACGGTGGCGTGACGACTACAACGCCTGCCCGACTCCGCCGGATTGACCGACTGCTCGTTTCGTACACTCTCAACAAGGCGGTCGCCAGCGCGGTCTCGGATGGCGGGATCAGAGGGTCTGTCCGTTTCTGACAGTCCCTGATTTCCTC
This sequence comes from Chloroflexota bacterium, assembly GCA_026705105.1. Classification (GTDB taxonomy): domain Bacteria; phylum Chloroflexota; class Dehalococcoidia; order Bin125; family Bin125; genus Bin125. The sequence continues at coordinate 7,688 of JAPPBK010000167.1, forward strand.
GCGAGACTTCACTTGCTCCTCCTGCTCGATGGCCACAGTCGTGGTGACCGGCCATTCGAGTAGGAGGAGCACCCTGCCGAGACGGACTTCAACGCGGGCAGTTCTGTTGGCCGCCGCTGGGCAGAACTGTTG
>JAPPBK010000452.1 GCA_026705105.1 Chloroflexota bacterium
CTTGACTCGTCCAACGTGCATCGGCTGCCGGAGGACGAATCGAACATCACCCAGATGGTGGACTTCCTGGTGCTGGTGGCCAACGGCATCCGCCAGGACGGCAACACGACCACCGTCCAGGTCGAGGACACCTGGCGGGTCCAACGCCTGGACGGCCTGGAGCAGCCGGTTGTGCTCTGCGCGCCGCCCGGCTCGGTGGTCGACGGACGTGAAGTGCGACGCCTGATGCGGCGCTCGTTGCGAGATGCGGAAGAGGCGATCGGCGACGCGGACGGCTTCCGCATTGCCACGATGATCACGCTGGCGAGCAGCCTCGACCGCGAACTGGTCAGCACGGCGCTGAGAGGGATCGATCCGCTGCTGCTCGCCGGCTGGGACTACATGCCGCTGTTGGTCGACGGCCAGGTCAGGCCGTTGTTGGAGCCGTCAGCGCCACTGGCCTGAGCTTCGTTGCCGCGGCGTGCCCCCCTCTGTCACTACGTGACATCTCCCCCCGCTTACGCGGGGGGAGAGGAAAGCACAAACTCTCCCCCCGCGTAAGCGGGGGGAGATGCCGAAGGCAGAGGGGGGCAACTCAGGCGCGGTCGAGGATGGTGACTTCTCCGTTGGAGCCGTCGACTCGCAGGGTATCTCCGCTGCGAATGATCTCGGTCGCCTTCTGCACGTTGACCACGGCGGGGATGCCGAACTCGCGAGCGACGATCGCGCCGTGACTGAGGACGCCGCCAATCTCGGTGACGACTGCGGCGGCAAGCGGGAACATCGGCGTCCAGCCGGGATCGGTGAAGCGGGCGACGAGGATCTGCCCCGACTGGATTTCGCGACCGACAGCCGGCGAATCGGCGACGTGGGCCACGCCCTCGGCGACTCCGGCCGAAGCGGCGATGCCGCGCAGCGCGCTCGCTTGATCGCGCTCGGCCGCGTCGGCGGATTCCGTCGCGTCAGCTTCGTGAACGACTGCGTCGACGCTGACGCTGCGCAGCCCGATCACCTCGCCGCGCGGGTCGCGCAGCGGCGGCGCAGGAGACTGCCGCCACTCGGCGAACTGCGCGCGTCGCCGGCGGATGCGGCTGCGCATTCTCGCGCCCACCACCGGATCCTCGGAGCGCCGCGCCAGCGTCGCCATCTCCTCGAACAGCAGGTAGTAGATGTCATCTTCCTGGCTCAGCAGACCGGCCTCGATCCAGCGGGCCGTGAGCATCTTCCAGAGCGTCCGCTGCTGCTGGGAAAGTTCGAGCAGCGTGAACTTGGGGTTTTCGCGCAGCGGCTGGAGTCGGCGCGCCTGGTGAATCTGGGCGCGGAACAGCGGCCAGCGCAGATATCCGAGTGGGTGACGGAACAGCTCATCCTTGATTTGCTGTTCCGCGTCGATTCGCGCCTGGCGCTGGCGGGCAACAGTATCGTCGGCGCCGCCTTGCTCGGGATTGAGCACGTACTCGCGGAAGGTGTCGAGGATCAGCTCCGGCTGCTCGGCCCAGCGTGGTTCGGCGATCTCCAGTTCGCCGGCCGCCCGATGTCCGTACTCGTCGATGAAATCGTCAAGCTCATGCCGCAGCCAGATCAGCGACGCGGGCAGTTCGGCGGCGTGCAGCGACGGCCAGATCTCTTCGGCCCGTCTCGTCCGCACGAAGTCGACGGCGTCGGACTCTCGCGAGGCGCGCTCCGCGATTCGGCGCAGCGCGAGGTTGCCGTCCTGCGTGCGGATGCCGGGCACACCCTGTAGGACGGACAGCACCAGGTTGCGCTTCTCGATACCCAGCCAACGGTCGATGGCCCAGAGCAGCCCCTGCGCGGCCGCGTAGACCGCGCTCTGCGCGCGCATCAGGAAGACGACCTGCCGCTCGCTCTCGGCCGACGAGCGCGTGAGTTCTCGCAGGATGTCGCGGTCCGAGAGCTCCGAGGGATCGAGCGCCTTCAGCCGGTCGCGCTCGGCCTCGGCGATCGCCCGCTCCTGCGGCCAGCGCTTAGGCAGCGTGTCCTGGTCGCGCAACCAACGCAGCAGGAACGGCGCCTGGCGGACGAGCCGCGTCCAGCGGATGCGCGTCGCCCGGTCGCTGTCGCCGTCCTGTTCGACGGCCGCCGCCTCGGGTCCTCCGACCGCCTCGAGGAAGTGCGCCCCGGTCAGCCCGAAGCGCTGCTGGATGATCTCCAGCATCAGGCCGATGTTGAAGTAGACGTAGCCGTCGTACATCGCCACGAAGCGGCGGCCCTCGGTCCAGTCGCCCCAGGGCGTGTGGAACCCCTTGTCCAGCGAGTCGGCAATCACCGACCAGCTCAGCGGAGTCATCACGTTGGGCATGATCTCGCCGGCGTTGGCGCGAGACCACCGGTCGAGCCGGTTGGGCGTCTGCGGCAGGCCGCGTCCGGGGCCGCCGCCCCAGGGCAGCGGCTCGTCGATCAGCCGGGCTTCGCTCGTCGCCGCGCCGCCCAGTCCGTCGGCCCGCCAGCGCAGCACCGACGGTCCCCCCAGCGAGCGTTCGGCATCGAGCAGACCGTCGCGAACCGCGCTGAGCGCGTCGGCCTCCGCGAACTCCGTGAGCCGGATCGGTCCGCGGCGCGGCAGCGAGACCGAGTGGGGAGACGCGCCCTCGAAGTCGATCCGCAGTGCGTTCAACTCGATCCCGCGCGGGTCTTCCGACCAGGCGAGTCCACCAACATGATCAACCAACGTTGCATTCATGCGCTCAGCATATGCAGATTGCAAAGCGTGCGGCGTTTGGGCGAGCATCCTCTCCCCCCCGCTGACGGCGGGGGGAGATGCCGAAAGCCTGCCCCCGCGAAGGCGGGGGGCAGAGAGCGGCTCCGCTACCGCTACGTCGCGGCGTGCCCCCCTCTGTCCCTACGGGACATCTCCCCCCGCCTGACGGCGGGGGGAGAGGGGATAAGGTGAGATTCATGGCATCCGAGGGTCTGGAGACAGGCAAGGCGCCGCCTGAAGTGCTGGCCGCACTGCAGGCGAGTGCCGATCGTGACGTGCTTCAGGGACCGGGCATCGGCCGCGACGCGGCAATTGTGCGCTGGGGGGATGAGGTGCTCGTGGCCACGTCCGATCCGATCACGTTCGTCGACGCTGACGCGGGCCGCCTGGCGCTGGCCGTCAACTCGAACGACATCTTTGCCGTCGGCGCGGAGCCCCGCTGGCTGCTAGCAACGATCCTCGCGCCGCCCGGCACGAGCGCCGACGCACTGCAGGCGCTGTTGATCCAGTTGCAGGACGCCTGCGAAGACCAGCGCGTGGCGCTGGTTGGCGGTCACACCGAAGTCACCGATGCGGTCTCGCGCACTGTGGTCTCTTGCACGCTGATCGGCGGCGCGCCGTTCGGAGACATCATCCGCTCCGACGGTGCGCAGGATGGCGACCTGATCCTGCAGGCAGGTCCGGCGGCCGTGGAGGGAACCGCGATCCTTGGCCAACCGCATCTGCTGGAGCGCCCCGGCATCAGCATCGCCGCTCCGGCGCGGGCGCTGCGGGCGCTCGAAGGCGTGCACGCCATGCACGACGTCACTGAGGGTGGGATCGCCACGGCGGCGCTCGAACTGGCCGAGGCCGCCGGTCTATCCCCCGAGTTGGTCTTCGAGGACATTGTCTGGCTGCCTGAGACGCTGGCGGTCTGCGAGACGCGCCATCTTGATCCGTTGGGACTGCTCGGCTCGGGCACGCTGTTGGCTGCGGTCTCGCCCGATTCCGCCGATCGTGCGCTCGCTGAGTTGTCCAACGCCGGTGTGCACGCATCGATGATCGGACGGGTGCGCGCCGGGATACGCGCTACACTCAGTCACGGCGGACAGACAAGACCGCTTCCGAGCTTCGCACGAGATGAGGCGCTTCGAGCGCTAGACAACACAGAATCCCCACTCCCACCGTCGGGGGTGCTGCGGTACGAGAGTGAACGCTCCCTCCTCTTAGGGGAGCTGCCGAACGAGAATCACCGCTCCCGCCTCCTGGGGGAGCTGCCGAACGAGAATCACCGCTCCCCCCCCCTTGGGGGAGCTGCCGAACGAGAATCACCGCTCCCCCCTTTGGGGGGAGCTGCCGAAGGCTGAGGGGGGCTCCCCAGCCAACAGGAAGCGGACAGGAGTCGAAGTGAGCGCAACAGCGAGCAAGCGGGCCGCCACCGTCGGACAGCTCAAGGATTCCGGCTATCAACCGCGAACCGTCAGGGAAGAGATTCGTGACAACCTGATCAAGCGGCTCGAAGCCGGCGGCCCGCTCTTTCCCGAAATCCACGGCTACGAAGACACCGTCGTCCCGGCCCTGGAGAACGCCCTGCTGGCCGAGCAGGACGTGATCTTCCTGGGCGAGCGTGGTCAGGCCAAGAGCCGCATGATCCGCGCCCTGACCGGGCTGCTCGATGATGAGATCCCGACCCTGGACGGCGTCGAGATCTCCGAGGAGCCGCTCGCGCCGATCTCGGTCGAAGGTAAGCAGAAGATCGAGGAGCTGGGCGACGACGCGCCGATTCGCTGGGTCCCGCGCGGCGACCGCTACGGCGAGAAGCTGGCCACGCCCGACATCACGATCGCCGACCTGATCGGCGAGGTCGACCCGATCAAGGTCGCCGAGGGCCGCTACCTGTCGGACGAACTGACCATCCACTTCGGCCTGATCCCGCGCACCAATCGCGGCATCTTCTGCATCAACGAGCTGCCCGACCTGGCCGAACGCATCCAGGTTGGCCTGCTCAACATCATGGAGGAGCGCGACGTCCAGATTCGCGGCTTCCGCGTGCGGCTGCCGCTCGACGTGCTGATCGTCGCCTCGGCCAACCCCGAGGACTACACCAACCGCGGCCGGATCATCACGCCACTCAAGGACCGCTACGGAGCGCAGATCCGCACTCACTACCCGTCGGAGCTGGAGACCGAACTGGAAATCGTCTCGCAGGAGTCGGTGCCAATGGCCGCTCCCGGACGCAACCTGAACACGCCCGACTACATGGCCGAAATCGTGGCCGAAATCGTGCGGCTCGCCCGGCGCAGCCCCGACGTGGCCCAGCGCTCGGGCGTCTCGGTGCGCGCCTCGATCGCCGGTTACGAGACCCTGACCGCCAACGCCATGCGGCGCGCCATTCTCGCCGGCGAGGATCAGGTCGCCCCGCGCATCTGCGATCTCTGGCACCTCGCGCCAGCGTTGCAGGGCAAGATGGAGCTGGAGACGGTCGACGAAGGCGCGGACGAGAAGGTGATCGAGAAGCTGATCGCCGGAGCCATCGCCGTCGTCTTCGGCCGCTACTTCGAGCTCGGCGCGCTGGAGCCGGTGATCGCCGAGTTCAAATCGGGTATCGCGGTCGAGGTCGGCGAAGCGCTCAAGGCGGGCGACTACGCCTCGATCGTGGGCCGGATCGAAGGTCTCGACGAGGCGCTGCAGCCGCTCAACGTGGGCGAGGACGCCGCCTCGATCGCCGCCGCCGTCGAGTTCCTGCTCGAAGGCCTGCACCTCAACAAGCGCCTCAACAAGGACGTGGTCGGGGGCAGCATCTTCTACCGCGCCTAGACTGCGTCCGACGCTCCCGCTCCCCCCGCCAACGCGGGGGGGAGATGCCGAAGGCAGAGGGGGGCAATCCAGCAGAGGGAGTGCCCATGCCCACACGATTCCGATACTCGCAGTGGGATGGCACGCAGGACATCCCGGCGCTCGACGCGGACGAAGTGCTGCAATCGCTGTCCGACGACCTGCTCTCCTTCGGCGACCTGCAGCAGGCGCTGCGCAACATGATGCAGCGCGGCATCCGCACGCCCGACGGCGACCGCACCGACGGGCTGCGCGACCTGCTCCAGCAGCTTCGCCAACAGCGGCGCCAGCAGCTTGAGCGCTTCGATCTCTCTTCCGTCTTCGACGACATCCAGCAGCAGCTCGACGAGATTCTCGACATGGAGCGGGACACGCTCGATGATCGCCTCGACGAAGTCGGTCCGCGCCCGGAAGCTCCCCCTCAGTCGCTACGCGACAGCTCCCCCCCAGAGGGGGAGAGCGGAGATCAGTCGCCGCCATCATCTTCTTCCCTCCCCCCCAGCGGGGAGATGCCGCCACCCTCTTCCCCTCTCCCCCCCTCTGGGGGGGAGATGCCGCAGGCAGAGGGGGGGTCTCCCGACTCCGGCCTGACCGACGACGAGATGGAGCGGCTGAAGGAAGCGCTGCGCCAGCGGCTGGAGCGCAAGCAGGAGCAGATCGAGGGCCTGCCCGAGGACGCCGCCGGCCAGATGAAGGACCTGCAGGAGTACGAGTTCGAGAACGATGAAGCGCGACAGAAGTACGAGGAGCTGCTCGAACAGTTGAAGCAGGCGATGATGAACCGCTTCTTCAACGACATGAACCAGATGATGTCCGACATGTCGCCCGAGGACATGGACCAGATGCGCGAGATGATGCAGGACCTGAACGAGATGCTGGAGCGCCAGCGTCGCGGCGAGGACCCGCGCTTTGACGAGTTCATGGACAAGTGGGGCGACATGTTCGGCGACGATCCGCCGCAGTCGCTGGACGAGTTGGTCGAGCAGATGCAGCGCCAGGCGGCGCAGATGCAGAACCTGATGTCGTCCTTGCCCGGTGAGATGCGCCAGCAGCTCAACGACATGATGCAACAGCTCATGGGCGAGATGGGCATGGAGCAGGAACTGTCGCAGCTCGCGCAGAACCTGGAAGCGCTCTACCCGATGCGCGACCTGCTCAACCAGTACCCGTTCCGCGGACAGGAAGAGATTGACCTGCAAGCTGCGATGTCGCTGATGGGCGACATGCAGCAACTCGACGAACTCGAGCGCGCCCTGGAGCGCGTCCAGTACGGCGGCAACATTGACGATATCGACCCCGACCAGCTCGAAGAGCTGATGGGCGAGGAGGCACGCGAGATCCTCGAACAGCTCAAGCAGCTACTCGAGCTGCTCGAAGAGGCCGGTTACCTGGAGAAGAAGGGCAACGCCTGGGAACTGACTCCGCGCGGCAATCGGCGGATCGGCGAGAAGGCGCTGGCCGAGATCTACGCCAATCTCAAACGCCAGAACTTTGGCAAGCACAACGTCCCCGAGACCGGCCGCTACGGCGACCGCGCCGACGACAGCAAGCTCTACGAGTTCGGCGATCCCTTCCACCTCAACCTCAAGGAGACCATCTCCAACGCGATCTTGCGCACATCAACGGACTCACCTCTCTCCCCTCTGGGGGGAGATGCCGCTGCTCGTTCCTCTCTCCCCCCTCTGGGACTGCGCGGACAATCCAAAGAACTCCACGCTGTTTGCCGTGACGATCAGTCTCGATAACGGTTGATAGTTTTCGTCATCGTCGGGATGCGCAGGAGCGTTTACCGTCACGGAAATGGTGATGGTAGCGCTGTTCCCGCCGGGGTCCGAGGCCTTGACGGACACCGTGGCGCTTCCCTCGGCCAACGGGGTGATCGTCAGGACCGATCCGGATATGGCGACCGTGAGGACCGAAGGATGGCTCGATTCCGCCGAGTAGCTCAGCGGACGCTCTTCCGGGTCGTTGAATGCCGTCGCGAAATCGATCATCAAGCGCTCCCGCTCGGCCGTCAGCGTCTGCGCTTCAAAGGTCTCGACCGCCCTGGGCGGGAAATCCTGCTGGGGTCTCGGCTCTACGCTCTTGTCGCCGCCGCAACCCATGCCTATGGCAACCAGTAGTACAGACGTCGCAGTGTTTCTCATGGCCTTATCGCCTCTTTCTTTTTGCAGGTGAATGCACGCTTCTCCCAGTGTGCGCTACCAGTCCGCCGCATCGGGAACGCCCTGGCTCGTAATCACCTCCAGTCCCGGTTCGGGCAGTACGCGGCGGGCCGGCGGCATCCCCGCGCCCGTGAC
>JAPPBK010000118.1 GCA_026705105.1 Chloroflexota bacterium
TCGGCGGCGTGACCGAGTTCCGCCGAATTGCCCACACCGCCGCGTCCTACGGCGTCTCGATCTGTCCGCACTGGTTCCACGACCTGCACCGACACCTGGTCGCCGCGTCGCCCAATGCCACCTACGTCGAGTTTTTCCCCGACGACCAGGTGCACAACTTCCGCAACATCATTGATCGGCAGACGGAGGTCCGCGACGGCCGCCTGGTGCTTCCCGACACGCCGGGTCTGGGCTTCGAGTTCCTGCCCGAGGCGCTGGAGCGGTACGCGGTCAGCTCGCGATGACGACGCCGTTCGCGATGGCCAGCTCGCCGAGGTGATTGCGCATTTCGTAGAAGACGATCTCTCGGTCGCCTTCGTCGCGGACTTCGAGCGCTTTGACCGTGACACTCTCGCCGGGGATGACCATGCCTCGGAATTGGCCGGCGAGGCGGCGAAGACGGGTGGGGTCGCCGTTGAGGCTGCGGTTGATCACCTCGCGCAGCGCGATTGTGATGTTGGCGGAGCCGTGCAGGATGATGTCGGGCAGACCGGCGGCCAGCGCGACCTTGCGCTCGGTGTGGATCGGATTCCAGATGTCGGCGCACTCGGTGTAGACGTGCGGCGCCTGCGGGTCGATCGGGAAGCTGGTCGACCACACCGGCTCGCCATCGTCGGACGAGCGCTGCGGCAGCGGCGGTGCGGATGCGAGTTCGGCGTCGTCGCCATCCAGCTCGGCCCCACGAGTGATGCCGCCCGTGTCCATGATCGCAACGATGTCGCCCTGGCTGTCTCTGAACGTGAACCGCTGCGCGCTGAGGACTCCGGGCCTCACCTGCTTGACTGCGACGCTTTGTCCCTGGCAAGTGACCACGTCGCCCTCGCGAGCGTGTCGCTCGAACTGGATGTCGACCCAGGCATGGACCCCGCGACGAACCAACTCCAGGGGATACTCGACATCGGGCGTGAAGCGGCTGTTCCATTGCCAGGAGAAGACCATACCGGGATGCGCGATCAGCCCGCCGGGACGGTCGTCTTCGAAGTAGACGGGGTTGAAGTCGTTGACGCCGCCGGCGAACGCGGTGATTGAGCGGGCCGTGACCTCGAACGATCTGGCAATCGTGTAGCGACCTAGATCAGCGGTCATACGTAGCTCGGGAGACGCGGTTTCGGTGGTCATACTCGCGCTCTTTCGGTCGATTCGGACTTCTGCTCGTAGCGGTCCCAGTGCATCACCTCGTCCAGCGGACGCCGACGGATCGGACCGAAGTTGCCGGTTGGCCAGCCCAGCGGGATCAGCACCATCGGCAGGATGTGGTCGGGCAGATTGAGCAGTTCCTGCGCCCTCTCACGGCCGTCACCGATGAAGGCGAGCGTGGTCGGCACGCTGCCAACTTCGAGCGCTCTCGCGGCAAGGAGCAGATTCTGCACCGAACCCCAGACCTCGGTCGCCGCCGCCGCGCCCTCACCGAACGTGCCCTGCGGCGCGCGCACGATGTCGGCGCAGGCGATCACGATCGCCGGCGCTTCGTGCAGGTGATTCATCTGGTGCTCGACCGCGGCGAGGAAACGCTCGCGGCGGCCGGCGTCAACGTGCGGATTGGCCAGGTCGCGGTTGTTGGCAAGGTAGGTCGAGACGCCGGCGCGATTGAGATCGGCGAGCCCTTGCTTGATCTCCGGATCGCGGACGACGATCCAGTGGCGCGACTGCCGATTCGAGCCGCTCGGCCCCAGGTGCGCGGCTTCGATCAGTTGGACCAGCACTTCCTCGGGGATGGGATCGGGCTTGTAGCGGCGCATCGCTCGGGCGGTGTTGATGACGTCGAAGAACTCCATTTGTGACTCCTCCTGTGGTTAGCTGTCGTACGAAATCAGTTCGACCAGGTTGCCGTCGGGATCGCGGGTGTAGACGCTGACGCCTTCGGCCGTGCCGGCGGACCGGCCGCCGATGCGGCTTGCGGGGCCTTCAATGACCTCCGCGCCTGTCGCCTCGATTGCCGCCGCGGCCGACTCCGGCGTCCCCTCCCAGACGAAGCAGAAATCGCCGCAGCCGGGCTCGGCAGTCGGTCCGCGCAACTCGAATCTCGGGTTCTGCCAGAGCTTCGGGTCGTGGACGTTGATCTTCTGGTCTCCGCAGGCAATGGCGAAGATGGGGAACTCGCCAGACCGCCACTCGTCCTCGTGCACGATCTCGAATCCGAGCGTGCGATAGAACCGCATCAGCGCCTCCGGATCGCCTGCCGGAATCGCGACGTGGTCAATGCCGGTGACCGCCATATCCACCTCGTTTCGCTGCAACGCTCAGGCTGCTCCGTTGAGCGAAGACTAGCCGTTCACGCTGTTATCCTTGCCTCGCTCGCAATCAGACTCCCAACCATTGCCGCAATCTCTGGAGTGACCATGCCCGACATCTCCGCCGACGACACGTTCCCGCGCAAGCGCCTGACGATTGGCGAGACGACGATGGCGTACGTCGACGAGGGCAACCCCGACGGCGATCCGATCGTCTTCCTGCACGGCAACCCGACTTCGTCCTACCTGTGGCGCAACATCATGCCGCATGTGTTTGAGTCGGCCCGCTGCCTGGCGCCGGATCTGATCGGGATGGGCGTGTCGGGTTCGTCGCCTTCAGGCTCGTACCGCTTCGTTGACCACGCGGGATGGCTGGACGCCTGGATCGACGGCATGGACCTCGGCGAGCGGATCACGTTCGTGATCCACGACTGGGGCTCGGCGCTGGGCTTCCACTGGACCAACCGTCACCGCGACCGGGTGAAGGGACTGGTCTACATGGAAGCGATCGTGCGTCCCGTGGACTGGGAGGACTGGCCCGAGGCGGCGGCGCGCATCTTCCAGGGCATGCGCTCGGAGGCGGGCGAGGACATGGTCCTGGAGAAGAACGTCTTCGTCGAGCGAATCCTGCCCGGCAGCGTCCTGCGCGGGTTGACCGAAGCCGAGATGGAGGTCTACCGCCTGCCTTATCGCGAGGCGGGCGAGTCACGCCGTCCGACCCTGACCTGGCCGCGCGAGATCCCGATCAGCGGCGAGCCGCCGGATGTCGTCGAGATCGCCCAGAGCTATGCCGATTTCCTTGCCTCGGACGAGTCGGGACACATCGCCAAGCTGTTCGTGAACGCGGAGCCAGGCGCGATCCTGACCGGCGCGCAGCGCGAATTCTGCCGTACCTGGCCCAACCAGACCGAGGTGACCGTGCCGGGCAACCACTTCATCCAGGAGGACTCGCCCCATGAGATCGGCGCGGCAATCCGCGATTGGTACGCCAGGTTGTAGCGAGGACGCGACCCGATGGCGGAAGTCAACAATGCGCAAGAGGCACACGCCGAGTTGGACCGGGCGCGCGAAGAGTTCCGCGAACTCGTGCTGGGTCTGTCCGGCGAGGAATGGGATCGAACAAGCGACAACGCCGCCTGGACCAATGCTCAGCTCTGCTGGCACCTCGCCTTTACCGCGAGCGGCGGCACGCTGAGGGTGCCACGGCTGCGCCGGAACAGGGACTTTGAGCCGTCCGCTGCGTTGATGGCGGTCCTCAATCCCGTCAGCATGTGGATGGTGCGCATCCGCTCGCGCGGCGCGACGCCCGACTCGGTGCTGGACCTGTTCGACGAGCGCCTGGCGATGACCCGCGAGACGATCGAGACGATCGGCGACGGCGAATGGAACAACGGCGGCGTGTTTCTGGGCACGCCCACCACTGTGGGCAGCTCATTCGGGTTCGTGCGCGAACACGTGAGTGAGCACGCGGCCGAGATGCGGCGCGACTAGACTGCATCCGCGCCCACAGCGTGGCGACGGATGATCTACCGACATCGCCAGACCGTTGGAACTGGAGGGCACTATGGCCGACATCACGAGCGCCGACGAAGCGCGCGCTGCTCTGGAAGAGGCTCGCGAGGAGTATCGAGCACTGGTGCTGGGACTCTCCGACGACGAGTGGAGCCGCAAGAGCAACAATGCCGGATGGACCAACGGCCAGCTCTGTTGGCACATCGCCTTCGGCGCCGGCGCAGGTGGGGGGACGGTCTCTCGGCTGCGGCAGAACAAGAGCATGAATCCGCCCGGTCCATTGATGGCGGTGTTCAACCTCGCCAGCCTCTGGATGGTCAGAATCCGATCGCGGGGCGCCACGCCCGAGACCGTGCTGGCCTTCTTCGACGAGGGCTACGGCAAGACCACGCAACTGGTCGACACCGTTGGCGACGACGAGTGGGGCAACGGCGGCGTCTTCCTGGGCGAGCCGATGACGGTCGGCGGTGCGTTCGGCTTCATCCGCGACCACGTCAGGGAACACGCCGCCGAGATGCGGCGCGACTAAGTCGTCTGCAACGCGATGCCGCTCAGTTCGGACGAGATCTTCGAGCGCTATCCGCCGCTGCGCGACATGGAGGCGGTAGCGCTGTTCCAGGAGCTGGGTTACCGCTTCTGCGACGCCGGCGACGGCTGGTGCGAGATCACCCTGACCGCCTCGCCGAAGACCCACAATCTCTACGGCATCGTGCACGGCGGCGTCTGGCTACTGGTCGCCGACTCGGCGATGGGAGGCGCGCTGGGCACGATCCAGGCCGAAGGCGAGCGCGTGATCACCGCACAGTCGGAGTTCCGCTGGCTGCGCGGTCTGGAGGGCGATGTGATTCGCGCGCGAGCCGAAGTGATCCGGCGTGGACGCACGCTCAGTCACTGCTCGGTCGATCTGTACGACGACCAGGGCCGCCACATTGGCCACGGCAATGGCACCTATGTGATGCTGCCGCCGGAGTAGCCGCGCACTGCATTCGACAACTTCCCGCAACGGGGGAGCGCGTGAATCTGAAGCACTACCCTAAGCGTCCAACCTGAAGCGGAAGGGCGTGCAGCAATGGCCGGACGACTTGAGGGCAAGACCGCGCTGATCACAGGCGGCGCTCGGGGACAGGGGGCGGCTGAGGCGGTGTTGTTCGCCGAAGAAGGCGCCACGGTCGTGATCACGGACGTGCTCGACTCCGACGGCGAAGCTACCGCCGCAACCAGCGGGAGCATCCGCTACCTGCATCATGACGTGACCAATGAGGATGAGTGGATCGCCGTGGTTCGGGATGTGCTCGAGGATCACGGCAAGATCGACGCGTTGATCAACAACGCGGGCATCTACCGCCAATCGCCGATCGCCAACCTCTCCGTTGAGGAGTACATGGAGGTGATCAACATTAACCAGGTCGGCGTGTTCCTGGGACTCAAGCACGTGGGACCGCTGATGTGCGAGGCGGGGTCGGGATCGATCATCAACATCTCGTCGATCGCCGGCATGCGAGGCGGGCCAGGGTCACTGGCTTATTCGGCCTCGAAGTGGGCGGTGCGCGGTATGACCAAGGTGGCGATGGGGGAGTTCGCGCCATCCGGCGTGCGTGTGAACTCGATCCATCCGGGCTTGATCGAGACGCCGATGCTTCACCAGCTGCCCGCGATTGAGCAGGGTCTGACCGATCAGCTCGTCCGCCGAATCCCCTACGGTCGCATCGCCGAGGCGACCGAGGTTGCCAGGCTGGCGTTGTTCCTCGCCTCGGACGACTCGGAGTACATGAACGGCACCGAGTTCATTATCGACGGCGGCATGATCCAGGGGATCTGAGCAAACGAAGTTGACTGCATCATGAGCGCTCCGCCTGTTCAGTACACGCGCACCGAGGACGATGTCGACATCGCCTGGGTGGAGCGCGGGGTCGGCAAACCGCTGGTCGTCTCGACAGGACCGATGCTCCCGCTCAACCTGGGCTGGGAGCCTGGAGGTGTCTGGGAACGACTCTCGCGATCGTTTCGTGTCGTCCGATTCGATCCTCGTGGATGCGGTCTGTCGGAGCGCGACGGGGTGTTCGGATCGTTTCATGATGAAGCCATGGACCTGGCGGCGGTGGTCAACGAGATGGGAGAACCTCGCGTTGCATTGATGGGGCACTACATCGGAACTCCGGCTGCGGTGATTGCGATGCTCAACGAGCCCGAGCGATACACGCACCTGTTCTTGCATCTGCCGATTCCGATGGGCGGCGACCGGTCGGGGATGACTCAACACAGTGAAGTCAGCGATCTCATCGACAAGACGGTGGAGAATCTGCTGCGCTTGGGTTGGCAGCATCATGACGAGGCGGCTCGTCGCGCGTTGCTCACGATGATCGCACCGTCCGCCGACGAAGAAACACTGCGCAACCTGTCGCAAATGATGCATCACTATCCGTCGATGAATCGATTGTTCGGTCTGGTTCGAGAGATGCGCGACCTTGACCTGCGAAAGGAACTGCGCGACGTCGAGATACCAACCCTGATTTCCATTCCGTCGGAAGAGGAAGGCTTTGACGGGGGATACAGTTCGATGGGTCGCGACTGGGCGCGAATCATACGCGGCGCAAGATTGATCGTAGCCACCGACCACACGCCCGTGCTGGTTGACAACGCACCCACCATCTCGCAGATAGCCGATGCGCTCGAGGACTTCATCGGCGTAGGCGAAGCAATCCGAACCGCTGGAGAGGCGACGCGTACGATTCTGTTCACCGACATCGAAGGATCGACCTCGATGGTCGACCGCCTGGGCGATGATGAGGCGAGAGCGGTTACTCGGGAAATCGAACAGCTGACCCACACCGCGATTCGCGAGCACCAGGGCGTGTTGGTGAAGACAATGGGCGATGGTGTACTGGCGTGGTTCGCGGCCGCGTCGTCTGCGGTCGAAGCGGCAGTGCAGATTCAATCGCAACTCGCTACTCACGAGCGCTACAGCGATATCTACGTACGGATCGGCTTGAGCGCCGGTGAACCGATCGCTGAGTCGGACGATCTGTACGGAGCCACGGTCAATCAGGCGGCGCGAATCATGTCAATGGCGCAAGGTGGCCAGATACTTGTATCCGATCTTGTTCGCGGACTGTTGCAGGGACGCAAGTTCCACTTCGAGGATCGAGGCAATCACCAGCTCCGCGGTTTCCGCGATTCGATCCACATCTTCAGCGTCGACTGGCAACGGGCCACGGGCGACAGCACGCCCCTGGAAGGGACAGCTCGATGAGCGAAATGACCAAGCGCGAACGTGTGCGAGCCGCAATCTCGGGCGAACCGGTCGACCGCGCGCCGGCGTCCCTCTGGGGCCACGACTTCCTGCGCGAATGGAGCAACGACGAACTGGTCGGCGCGACCTGCGAGCAGTACGAGACCTACGACTGGGATTTCATCAAGATCAATCCGCGCTGGTCGATGTTCCCGGAGGCCTGGGGCGCGGTCTACTCACCGCCGTCCGACCAGTCCAATCCGACGATGGTCAGTTCGGCCCTGGAGGAACTCGAAGAGCTGCATGACGTGGTCTCGGTCCACGCCGAGCGCGGCGTGTTGGGCGAGCACATCGAGTCAACCCGATTGGTCGTTGAACGCACCAATGCTGAGGTCGATGTCGTGCAGACCGTGTTCTCGCCGATGGCGACGTTGGGGTTGATGTTCGGCCATCCGCGCGCCTTCAAGCAGGCCGCGCGCGAAGCGCCGGCAGCCGTGCATGCGGCGATCGCGCGGATCACCGAGACGATCATCCAGTACAGCCGCGCCAACATGAACGCGGGAGCGTCGGGCGTGTTCTACGCGCCGTTGCAGTGGGCCAGCTACGCGAATTCAACGTCAGAGTTCTACCGCGAATTCGGCCGACCGTACGACTTACAGGTGCTTGACGCGATTCGCGATGCGGACTTCAACATCCTGCACGTCTGCTTCAGCAACAACATGCTGGCCGACGTGCTCGACTACCCCGTCCACGCCTTCAACTGGGA
>JAPPBK010000397.1 GCA_026705105.1 Chloroflexota bacterium
TACGGCATCGAGTACCTGCTCGACCCCCGCCAGATCGCCCGCAACGAGAACATCGTCGCGATCAACGGGGCGCTCACCGCCGACCTGACCGGGCAGCTCGGCGTGCACACGATCGGCCCGCGCGTCTACGCCGGCGTCGGCGGCCACCTCGCCTTCGCCATGGGCGCCTACCTCGCCCCCAAGGGGCGCTCCGTCACCGTGCTGCCCTCGACCAACCGCGACGGCACGATCTCGACGATCATGGCCCAGTTCGACCCCGGCCAAATCGTCACTGTTCCGCGCGACATCGCCGACACGGTCGTGACCGAGTACGGCATCGCCCGGCTGCTCGGCAAGACGGTGCGTCAGAGAGCCGACGAACTCATCGCAGTCGCCCACCCCGACTTCCGCGCCGAACTGCGCCGAGAAGCGCAGAAGCTGTTTTATCCGTAGGACTGTCGGCAGTCGGATGAAGCTCTACACCATCGGCTTCACGAAGAAGTCCGCTCGCGAGTTCTTTGGTGAACTGTTGGGGCCCAGCGGGGCGAGGCGCGTGATTGACATCCGCCTGAGACCGTCGTCGCAGTTGGCGGGACTCGCCAAAGTGTCCAAGTCGGGCGGCGACCTCGAGTTCCTGCTCGACCGACTGTGCGACATGGACTACGTCCACGTTCCGCTGCTCGCCCCATCCAATGAGTTGTTCACGTCCTATCGAGGCGGAGACATCACCTGGGATGAGTATGAGGAGAGGTATCTGGAGCTGTTGGCCGAGCGTGAGGTCACGCGCGAGCTGGACCGGGCGCTGTTCGTTGACGCGGTGCTGCTCTGCAGCGAGGACAGGCCGGAACGCTGTCACCGCCGGCTCGCGGCCGAGCATCTCCAGCGTCACTGGGGCGAGATCGAGATTATCCACCTCTAAGAGTGATCAGGAGTGTTCGCGGATCCACTCGCCGATGCGGTCGATGGCCTGTTGGCCCTCGGGCAGCATGGGGGCGAACCCCTGCCAGACGTGGAACATGTCCTCCCAGATCTCTTCCACGACTTCGACGCCGGCCTCGCGCGCCCTCGCCGCCACACGCTCGGTGTCGCGGCAGATCATCTCCACGGATCCGGCCTGGAAGAGCAGCGGACAGATGCCCTCGTAGTCGGCGAAGACCGGAGAGAGCAGCGGATCGGTTCGGTCCGTGTCGCCCGCGTACATGGCGGCCCAGCCTTGCGATGCCTTGATTGCCATGGTGTTTTCGGGAATCGTCGGGTCTTCCAGTCCGAACGCCGACAACTCTTCCGGTCCGGCGGCGAGGTCGGTCCAGGCGGAGAGGCCGATGCCTCCGGTAGGCATGCGCAGGCCGCGCTCCCGGGCGGCGAGCAGCGTCGCCAGCATCAGGCCGCCGCCGGCCGAATCGCCGCCGACAAACACCGAGCTCGCCTCGCCCGACTCGACCGGACCGTTGACCCAGATGTACTCGAGCCCGGCAATCGCATCGTCGACAGCTGCCGGGAAGACGTGCTCCGGCGCCAGCCGATAGTCCAGGCTCAGCGCGACGCAGCCCGCCGCGCGGCAGATGTCGGCGACCAGTCGGCGGTGGGTGCCGATTGATCCCAGCACATAGCCGCCGCCGTGCACGTAGAGCAAGCGCCGATTTGGATCTGATCCGGGCAACACCGTCCACTCGCCCAGCACGCCGTTGGCGTCGGCTGCGGTGAGCGAGATGTCGTCCTGCAGCGGGAAGCTGAAGCCCTCCTCCATCGCCGCGCGTTGCTGTTCGACACTCAGTTCGCCTTCGATCATGCTGGCGGCTTGCGCCTGCATCGCCTCGACGACCTGGAAGTACTCATCCGATGGCATGGCCTGATTCTCCGCTCGTCCTGGGGCGGCTTCGCTCATGCGTGTTGGCAGATGAACTCGCCGATCCGGTCAATCGCCGCTTGACCCTCGGGCAGCATCGGGGCGAAGGCGTGCCAGACGTGGAACATCTCGTCCCAGACCTCCTCAACCACGTCAACGCCCGCGGCTCGGGCCTTTTCGGCGACCCGCGTGGTGTCGGCGAGCAGGACCTCGGCATCGCCGACCTGGAGCAGCAGCGGCGGCAGTCCGGCGTAGTCGGCGTAGAGCGGCGAGGCCAGCGGATCAGTGGCCTCGGTCGAACCAAGGTAGGCAGTCGCCATACCGTTGATCATCGACGCGTCGGTGATCAACGGATCCGCCTCGGCGCGAGTTTGAATCGTCTCGCCGGTAATGGCCAGGTCGGTCCAGGAGGAGATGCCGATCGCGGCGTTGGGCTGCTCGACCCCGCGATCGCGTGCGGCCAGCAAGGTCGCCAACGTGAGTCCGCCCCCGGCGGAGTCGCCGGCGACGAAGACGGACTCGGCTGCGCCCGCGCCGCTGGGACCGTTCTCCTGGATGAACTTCAGTCCTTCGATCGCATCTTCGACCGCCGCCGGGAACGGCGCCTCGGGCGCGAGCCGGTAATCGAGATTGAGCACGGCGCAGCCGCCCGCCCTGGCGATGTCTTCGCAGAGGCGTCGGTGCGTGACCGGCGAGCCGATCACGTAACCGCCTCCGTGCACGTACAGCAACCGCCGGCTGGGATCCGACTCCGCAACCGTCACCCACTCGCCCGGCACGCCGTTCGCCTCGACCGGCGTCACGGTCGCTGCCTCGGTGGCCGGGAAGGCGGTCTCTTCCATACCCGCGCGCATGCCCTGGATGTCGGTCGCACCGCCGCCCAGCGGACGCTGCGCCATCAGGTCGAGCACTTTCTGAAGTTCTGCGGAAGCCATGGATCGCGCCTTTCCCCTCGGTGATCTGCATGAGAAGCCCTGCGCTGGCAAGATAGCGACTCGGCTGCGCGATACTGGCAATGATCCAGATCGCATTGAACGGACACCCCCATGCGCATCGTCTCTCCACCGCTCGCTGCCACGATGGCGGGCAAGCTCGACGCCGTCCGCCAGCTCGAAGCCGACGGCTTCGACGGCGCGTTCATTCCCTCGGTCGGACACGACGCGATGACCGTGCTCGCCCTCGCCGCCGCCGAAACCAGCTCGATTGAACTCGCGACCTACGTAATCCCCACCTACACCCGCCACCCCGTGGCGATGGCTCAGCAGGCGCTCGCCACCAACGCCGCCGCCGGCGGACGCTTCACGCTGGGGCTGGGCCTGTCGCACGAGGTTGTGATCAGCGACTCCTGGGGACTGGACTTCGACAAGGTCGTCCGGCACATGCGCGAGTACCTCGAGGTCCTGCTGCCGCTGATGCGCGGCGAGCAGGTCGACTACGAAGGCGAGGAGTTTCGCGTCCACTCGAAGCTGGAGTTGCCCGACTGCGAGATGCCGTCGGTCGTGGTCGCGGCGCTGGGCCCGCAGATGCTGCGCGTCACCGGCCGACTCGCCGACGGCACCGCTCTGTGGCTCGCCGGACCGAAGTGGATCGAAGAGGTCGTGATCCCGGAGATGGGCGCGGCCGCGCGCGACGCGGGCAAGCCCGACCCGCGAGTCATCGCCGGCGTGCCGATCTCGATCACCTCCGATCCCGACGGCGCGCGCGAACGCATCGCCCGCGCCTACGCGATGTACAACACGCTGCCGTCCTATCAACGCGTGATCCAGGGATCGGGCGCCGACAACCCCGCCGGCGTCTCAATCGTCGGCAGTGAGGAAGAGGTCGAGCTGGAACTGCGCCGCTGGCGAGATGTCGGCGTGACCGACTTCTACGCCGCCTTCGAAGGCGCCAACGCGGAGGAGCGGCAGCGCACCCGCGAGTTCGTCGCCGCGCTGGCGCCGAGTCTGTAGGGAGCCCCCCTCTGCATTCGGCATCTCCCCCGCTTCGCGGGGGAGAGAGTTGGGAAACTCCCGTTGCGGCTACTAGCCTGCGCACGACCCGCGACACAGTGCAGGAGTTCAGCATGGCTGTTTTTCTCGAGGTTCGACACCGAATCAAGCCGATAACCAACACCGCCTTCGACCTGTTTGTCGACTTCTACGCCGACACGGTCGTGCCGGCCACGGAGCGTCACGGGATCGACCTGGTCGGGGCCTGGAAAATGACCGGCGGCGAGATGGGTTGGGACATGTCGCTGCAGCGCTACGAGAACATGGCCCACGCCGAGGAGTGCCTGGCATCGCTCGCGCAGGACCAGTCGCTCTGGTCGGCAGTGGAGAAGCTGCGCGGCGAGATTGAAATCGAAGAGGTCACCAAGTTCACGCAGAGCGTGTCCTATGGCACCGAGGAACGCCTCGAAGCGGCGCTGAGCGCAAGTCCGGATCGACCGCGACAGTACTTGCTCGCCGTGCTCCAGACCTCGACCGGCGGTCTACTGCCGGCGATCGAAGCCCTCGGCGGGTTCGTCGACACACTCGACGCCGCCGGGGCGCTGCAGCTGGCGACAGCCTACGCTTCGCGCATCGGCCGCTCCGGGGAGCTGACCGACCTCTGGATCATGCCGGGTGGCGTGAGCGAGATGTTGGAGTATCGTCCGGGCGATCCGCTCAAGGACATCATCGGCCCATTCCGCCAGCACGCGCCTGAGGAATCGGTCTACTTCCTTAACCCGCTGCCCTATTCGAAGCTGCAATAGCTGAGCACCTTCAGCGGGCTCCGTCTTCCACACGTTGAGCGGGACGAGATGCCACGCCCTCACACCCTCTCCCCCCGCTCCGCGGGGGGAGATGCCGCAGGCAGAGGGGGGCACGCGCTGTGCACCATGCGGTGCGCCCCCACTGTCGCTCCGCGACATCTCCCCCGCTTCGCGGGGGGAGAGGACTAAACCTCTCTGCTCCGACTACGTCACCATCCGACGGACGATCTCGTAGGTCAGCTCGACGCCCATGTTGAAGTTCTCGACCGTCATGTGCTCGTCGTTGCCGTGGAAGCCGGAGGCTTCCTCCGGGCTGAGCAGGACGGGGATGAAGCCGTAGGCGGGGATGCCCTGCTGGCGCAGGAATCGATTGTCGGTGCCGCCGACGCAGGTCGAGGGAACGACCGTGGCGTCCTCGACCGCCTCGGTGACGACGGCCTCGATCGTGTGGTACAGCTCGGTGTCCCAATCGACCTCAACCGGCTGATCCTGGTCCCAGCCGGAGAACTCGACCTCGATTCGGTCGTCGTCGATCACCTCGATCACCTGCCGTCGCCAGTCCTCGCGGTCCTGTCCAGGCAACAGTCGGCAATCGATTGTCGCCTCCGACTTGGCCGGGATCACGTTGGCCTTGATCCCGCTGCTGACCATCGTCACGTTGAGCGTGTTGATGAACATCGCGTGGATGTGGGGATGCTCGGTGATCAGCGCCGCCAGCTCGTCCTCGCTGTCGAAGGCCGGGATGTGGCCCTCGGCCACGAGGCGGTCGAGCCAGATCCGGGTCGAGGGCGTGATCGTGACCGGCCGCTCCCAGGCGGCCAGCTTCGAGAGCGCGTTGACGAGGTGCACGGCGGAGTTGTCGTAGTGCGGCCGCGAGCCGTGACCCGGCGTGCCGATCGAGGTGAGCTGCAGCCAGCAGATGTCCTTCTCGTTGGTGGCGACGGAGAAGATGTCGGCTTCCTTGCCCATCAGCTGGGTCGATCCCGAGCCGCCCTCGGAGAGCTCGAACTCGACATCGACGAGGTCGGGGCGGTTCTTGCAGAGCCACTCCATGCCCCAGACCGAGCCGGCCTCCTCGTCGGGCACGCCGCAGAAGACGAGGTCGCGCTTGAGCGACGCGTTGCTGCGCTGGAGCAGCAGCATCGTCATCAGATGCATGATCCCGCAGCCCTTCATGTCGACCGCGCCGCGTCCGTAGATCTTGCCGTCCTCGATCAGCCCCTCGAAGGCCGGCTTGGTCCAGTAGGCCTCCTCGACCGGTACGACGTCGAGGTGGTTGCAGAGCATCATCGGCCGCTTGGAGCCGTCGCCGCGCAGCCAGGCGAAGACCGCCTCGCGCTCGGGCTGAATCTCGACGTACTCGACCTCCATCCCCGCCTCGGAGAGGATCTGCCCCATCCAGCGAGCCGCCGGCTTCTCGTTGCCCGGCGGGTTGGTCGTGTCGATCTGCAGATAGTTGACGAAGAAATCCAGCGCTTCGTCAAACACCGGTTGCCAGTTGATCGCGCCGTTAGTGGTCATCTCGTCTACTCCATCGGATCATTCGTACGCTGAATCAGGTTAACCCTCGCCACGAGAGACATGCCAAGGCAACCTCCGCTACGATACGGAACATATGAGCCAGACCGCAGTACCGACCTCCGTGCTGGACGATTTTCACCCGCTGGTGCGGGACTGGTTTGTAGGGCGCTTCGGCGCGCCGACGTTTGCGCAGGAGGACGGCTGGCCGGCGATTCGGTCGGGGGAGGACTGCCTGATCGCTGCGCCGACCGGGTCGGGCAAGACGCTGACCGCGTTCCTGGCCGGGATCGACGAGTTGATCCGCGAGGGCGACTCGATGGCAGACGGCGGCGAACTGCCGGACGAGGTGCGGATCCTGTACGTGTCGCCGCTCAAGGCGCTCTCCAACGACATCCGCCGCAACCTCGAGGAGCCGCTGACCGAGATCCGGCAACTGGCCCAGGAGCGAGGCGTCGAACTGCCGCGCATCCGCATGGGACTGCGCACCGGCGACACGACCCAGGCCGAGCGACAGGCGATCGTCAAGCGGCCGCCGCAGATCCTGATCACGACGCCCGAATCGCTCTACCTGATGCTGACCGCCAAGCGCTCGCGCGAGATCCTGCGCACCGTGCGCACGGTGATCCTCGATGAAATCCACGCGGTGGTGCGCGACAAGCGCGGATCGCACCTCTCGTTGACGCTGGCGCGGCTCGACCATGTCGCCGAACGGCGGCCAACGCGAATTGGTCTCTCGGCGACGCAGAAACCGATGGAAGAGATCGCCGCCTTCCTGACCGGACTCGATCTGGCCGGCAAGCCGCTGCCCTGCCGCATCCTCGACCTCGGCCACCGGCGGGAACTGAAGCTGTGGATCGAGACGACCGACGCGCCCTTGCAGGCGCTGGCCACGCATGACCACTGGGGCGCGGTCTACGACCGCCTGGCGGAGCTGATCCTGCAGCACCGAACAACGCTGATCTTCGTCAACCGGCGATCGCTGGCCGAGCGGGTGGCGCACGAGCTGGGCATCCGCGTGGGCAAGGAGCACGTCTCCGGGCACCACGGATCGCTGTCCAAGGAACGCCGCCACGTGATGGAGCAGCGGCTCAAGTCGGGCGATCTCAAGGCGGTCGTGGCAACCGCGTCGCTCGAGCTGGGCATCGACATCGGCTCGGTCGACCTGGTCTGCCAGGTCGGCTCGCCGCGGCGGATCGCGACCTTCCTGCAGCGCGTCGGACGTTCGGGGCATGCGCTGGGACTGGTCCCGCACGGCGCGCTCTTTCCCACCGCACTGGACGAACTGGTCGAGTGCGCGGCGATGGTCCGCGCGGTGGAGCGCGGCGATCTCGACCGCATCTGCCAGCCCAGGGCGCCGATCGAGATTCTGGCGCAGCAGATCGTGGCGGAATCGGCGGCGGAAGAGGAGTGGCGAGAAGACGAGCTGTACCGGCTGATGACGCGCGCCGCGCCCTACGCCGAGTTGGAGCGGTCGGCGTTCGACGAGACCGTGGAGATGCTGGCTACCGGAATCGGCGAGGCGGGCGGACGCTCACAGCCGCTGGTCCACCGCGACCGGATCAACGGCGTCGTGCGGCCGCGACGGTCGGCGCGAATGACCGCGATTCTCAACGGCGGCACGATCCCGGAGACCGGCGACTACCGCGTGATCAAGGAGCCCGAGGGCGCGTTCATCGGCACGGTCAACGAGGACT
>JAPPBK010000315.1 GCA_026705105.1 Chloroflexota bacterium
CAACAGCATCGGACGCACCGACCTGCCGGGCGGAGACTACGCGCAGGAGATGTCCTCGATCGTCGACAAGCTGCTGATGCTGCCCGACGACACGATCGTCCTGCCGGGACACATGGATCAGACCACGCTCGGCGCTGAGCGTGTGCAGAACCCGTTCATCCTGCAGACCCTGCAGCAGCGCGGGCTGCAACCCGGAGAGCGTCAAACGCCGGGCGGCCTGATCCTGCCGAACTGAATCCTACCGCTGAAGGAGTGTCCCATGACCGACCGAGCAGCCACGCTGGGCGCGATGCACAATGCGAAGACCGAGTTCGAATCCCGACTTGATCGAATCGACGAGGCGCACGGATCGTGGGAAGGCGCTGTGGGCGAGTGGTCGGTGACCCAGTTGCTCCAGCACATGCACGGCTGGCTGACGGAGATGACTACTGCAGTCGAGCGCATGAACGCGGGCCAACGACCGACGCCCGACGGCGTCGACTATTCCGACCCGAACGACTGGAACCCGGGTTTCGTGGCCGAGCGCGGAGAGCAGACCTACGAGCAGGCCCGCGCCGCCTTTGCCGACGCGCACGAGGCGTTCGTGGGCGCGGTCGGTCAAGTCGACGCCGCGCGATTCGGTGAAGGCAAGACAATCAACCGGATGGTCGAGGGCGTAGTGACCCATCACTATGCCGAGCACGCCGAGGACATCGACTCCTTCTTCGGTGGCTAGCAACAGCCCGACTAGCCCGATCCGTAGCGCCAGAGCCATGCTGGGGCGATACTTGATTCAGTCGACACTGATCCCGTCACTTCCCCGCGAGGGGCTGAAACAGAGAGTCAACCATGAGCGATGACGAGAGTCTGATCACGCCGGCAATGGAAGCCGCTGTCGGCTCCGAAGGCGAGCCCCGCCAGGCCACAATCGACAAGGAGTTGGTCCAGCGCCTGATGGTCGCGCTGGACGAGGACGACGAGGAGTTGATGGCCGCCGTCGAGTCGGGCGACAGCTCCTACCCGATTCCCACTTACGCGCTGCTGACGACCAGCACCGCGCAGCGCCAGCTCACAATTCCCGACGCGCCCGAGCGAGCCTTGATGGCTGCGGACGCCTGGGAGGTCAAGGCCGACATTCACCTCGGCGACACGATGACGATCGTCCCCCGGGTCGCCGACATCCAGGAGCGCATCGGCGGGCGCGTGGGACATTCGCTCTTCATCCACCACGAGTGGGTCTACACCAACCAGGACGACGTCGAGGTCGCGCGAGTGCGCCGTACCGTGACGCACTTCCAGCAGCAGCACACCGGAGAGTAGACAGCCGATGACACTCGATTACGACGCGCTGCACGAAGGCGTCGAACTTCCGACCGAACACCGCACGCCGACAACCGAGCAGGTCGTCGCGTTCTGCAACGCCACCGGCAACCAGGGGCCGCAGTTCCTCGACCCCGAGTTTGCCAAGGAGCGCATGGGCCTGCCCGGACCGATCATCCCCGGCAACATGAAGCAGGGCTTCCTCGACCAGTACCTGCGGCGCCACTTCGGCCGCCATCAGATCACGCGGCTGCAGCTCAACCATCGCCGTCCCGACGTGCACAACGTCGAGATGACGATCGGCGGCGAGGTGACCCGCACGTACGACGTCGACGGCCGCCGGATGGTTGACCTCGAGATTCACATCGACAATCCGCAGGGCGACCGCTCGGTGCGCGGCGCCGCCAGCATCGCCTACGACTAGCGCAGGACTCCTCGGTGCCGCTACCGCGCCTGATCGATCTCGGCGAACTGCGCGAGGGCGCGCCGCTGCCCGAACGCGTGCTCGCGCCCGACATCATGGATGTCGCCCGCTTCATCGGCGGCGCCGGCTTCGCCATTCCGATCTTCCTCGATCCGAACGCCGCCCGCGACACGGGTCTGGAAGGACCGGTGATTCCGGCCGAGTACAAGTCGGCCTTCCTGCTCGCCTACCTGCGCCAACTGGCGCGGCCCAAGGGCCGCATTCTGCGCTTGCAGTCCGGATTCCGCCGTCCCGATTACCACGGCAACCGCTTCACGATCGGCGGACAGGTGACGCGCGTCGACGACGTTGAGGGCGGCCGTGAGGTGAACCTCGAACTCTGGCTCGAACAGGCGTCGGGTGAGCGCAGCGTTCGCTCCTCGGCGGTCATCCTGCTGCCCCACTGACCCACTGTTCCACCGTCGGTGGGCTCACGCGCCGCTGACGGTCATCCGCGACATACGCAGCGTTGGCGCAGACGTGGCTCCGAACCACTGCGCGTCGCTACCGACCGCATCGATCCGCCCGAGCATCTCCAGCAGATTGCCCGAGACGTTGATTTCCTGCACCGGTTCGGCGAGTTCGCCGTTGCGGATCCAGATGCCTGCCGCGCCGCGCGAGAAGTCGCCGGTCGTGTAGTTGACGCCGAAACCCATCAGCGTGGTCAAGTAGAGACCGTCCTCAATGTCGGCGATGATCCGCTCGGGCGAGGTCTCGCCCGCTTCGATGCTGAGGTTGCCGCTGCCGATCTGCGGCAATCCGCCGACGCTGCGCCAGGCTGAACCGGTGCTCGCCGCGTCGAGCCGGCGCGCGTTGTAGGAGTCGAACAGGAAACCCTGGAACACGCCGGATTCAATCAACGCGTTGCGCCTCGTGACCACGCCCTCGCCGTCGAACGGACGTGAGCCGAGCCGTCCGCTCAGCCTGCCGTCGTCCACGATTGTCAGCAGCGGCGAGGCAATCTCCTCTTGCTCACGCTCGGCGAGGAAGGTCGCGCGCCGGTACAGCGCCTCGCCGCTGGCCGCGCCGGAGACGATGCCCGCCAGTCCGGCCGCCATGCGCGGTTCCCAGACGACCGGGACCTCGCAGGTCGTCGCCTTGGCCGCGCCGAGTTGGCGCAGCGCCCGCGCTGCCGCCTCGCGGCCGACGTCGGCCGCGTCATCGAGCCGGTGCAGCGACCGCTCCGATGTTGACCAGCCGGCGTTCCGCATCTGGCCGTCGTCTTCTTGCGCCATCACCTCGACCCACATCGAAGCGGATGTGTCGGCGTAGGTCCCGGAGAACCCGTTGGTGTCGACCAGCGCAAAACTGCTCACGCTGGTGCTGAACGTCGCGCCACCGCTGTTGCTGATTCGCGCGTCGGCGTCCAGCGCCGACTGCTCGCAAGCCAAAGCCTGTCCCAGGCGGTGATCGCCGTCGAGCTCGGGGATCTGCTCGTCAAACAGCGCGAGCTGCGGTTCGCTTCGCGCCTGCATCCCTGGATCGGCGAGACCGGCGAATGGATCGTGCTCGGATATCTGGGCCAACTCCATCGCCGTGCGCACCGCTTCGTCGAGCGCGGCGTCGCTGACGTCGCTGGTCGAGACCGTCGCCTGTCGGCCGCCGAGGATCACGCGCAGACCGACCGAGCGCGCGGTCGATTCCGAGACCTTCTCCAGCTTCTGCAAGCGCACGGTGGTCGACGCGTTGGTCGAGGTGACGGCAACCGCGTCGGCCTGCTCGGCGCCCGCTGCCTCGGCCATCGCCAGTATGCGGGCGGCGAGTTCCAGCGGCTCCGTCGAGAATGTCGTGGCGGCCATTACGCGGACATCCCCGCGCCGGAGCGCATCTGCGTCCCGCCGACCGTGATCCCCGAGACCAGCACCGTCGGAATGCCGACCCCCACCGGCACCGACTGCCCCGACTTACCGCAGGTCCAGCGACCGTCGGACATTTCCAGGTCGTGACCGACGCCGGTGACCTTGGATAGCACATCGGGGCCGTTGCCGATCAGGTTGACGTCGCGAATCGGCGCGGTGATCTGGCCGTTTTCAATCAGGTAGCCCTCGGTGACCGAGAAGACGAAGTCGCCGTTTGTGATGTTGACCTGTCCGCCGCTGAACGCCTTACAGAAGATGCCGTAGTCAACGCGGCGGACCAGATCCTCCGGGTCATCCTGTCCGGCCGTCATGTATGTGTTCGTCATCCGCGGCATCGGCGCATGGCGGAACGACTGGCGTCGCCCGTTGCCCGACGGGGCAACGCTGTAGTGGTCCGACGAAATCCGATCCTGCATGTAGGCGGCCAGCTGGCCGTTCTCGATCAGCAGGTTGCGTCCGGCGAGCTCGCCCTCGTCGTCGACGTTGACCGAGCCACGCGAACGGTCGAGCGTGGCGTCGTCGATCACCGTGACCAGCCCTGACGCAACCGGCTGGCCGATCCGGTCGGAGTAGTTGGACGTGCCCTTGCGGTTGAAGTCGGCCTCGAGTCCGTGCCCGACCGCCTCGTGCAGCAGAATGCCGGAGTCGCCGGCGGCGAGCACGACCGGGAAGGTGCCGGCGGGCGCTTCCCGCGCTTCTTGTTGCAGCACCGCCTGACGCGCCGCCTCTTCGGCCAGCGACTCGGGCGAGTGATCGTTGAAGTAGGCCATGCCCATGCGTCCCCCGCCGCCCCAGCGCGCGTTGCGGCGTTCCCCGTCCAGTTCGGAGAGACACGACACGTTGAAACGCAGCAGCGGCTGGTAGTCGGCAACCATCCGTCCGTCGCTGCGGACGATCAGCACGCGTTTCTCCTCATCGACCATCGACGCGTCTACGCGGGCGATGCTGGAGTGCCAGGCGCGTGCCGCTTCGTCGGCCCGGCGCAGCAACTCGACCTTGTTGGCGAGCGGCGTCGACGTGCTGGGCGAAGCAATCGCGTAGCGGTCGACGGAATAGGACTCTGCCGTCACATCGACCGCATCGGCGTCCTGCGACCCGTGCGCAATCTGCGCAGCGGTCTCGGCTGCGCGGCGCATCGCGTCGAGCGACAGATCCTCGGTGTAGGCATAGCCGATGGCGTCGCCTTCGACCACGCGGATGCCGACCCCCTGCGAAAGCGACGCCTGGGTCGACTTGACCTGTTGATCCTCGAAACTGAGCGACCCGGATCGCTTGTGCTCGAAGTACAGCTCGGCGAACGAACCGCCGCGGCCGAGCGCGGATGCCAGGACCGACTCGGCGGCGGCTTCATCAACGCCGAGTTGGCTGGAGTAGAAGCCGATCACGTCGGCTGGGGTATCGCTCATCTGGAATCCTCTCTTCGGGATTCGCCGCCGTTAGTCGGGCAGCGCGCCGCCCGCGCGGAGCGCGGCGATCTCGTCCACGCTATAGCCGCACTCCGACAGAATCGAGTCGGCGTCGGCGTTCAACTCGGGCGCCCGACCCTGCACCGCGCCGGGAGTCTCCGAGAACGTCCAGGGCAGGCCCGTTACACGGCGAGTGCCGTAGCGAGGGTCGGGAATCTCGGTCAGGTAGCCGTTGGCCCAGACTTGTTCGGACGCCTCCACATCGGCGTAGCTGTTGACCGGCGCCGAAGGGATGTCCGCCGCGCGCAGCCGTCGGAGCCACTCGTCCCGATCTGCGGAAGCGAAGCAATCTTCGAGCAGTGCCTCGAGCTCGGCGCTGTGCCGCAGCCGCGCAGGCGCGGTGGAGAAGCGCTCGTCCCGCTCCCATTCGGGATGCCTCACTAGCTCGCAGAGCGCTTGCCAGTTCTTCGCGTCCACGACGCCAATCACCAGCCAGCGGCCATCCGCCGCCTGGTAGAACGTGAACGTCGGCATTCGCCGCCGGCGCATGTGCGGCTGCTGGCCGTCCTGGAGGAATCCGGTGATGTAGACCGACTGCAGCGCAATCTGCGAGCCCAGCAGCGACACGTCCACATGCTGTCCGTGACCCGAGTCCTTGGCTGCAATCAGACCGGCGAGCATCGCGATGCAGGCCTGCATCGCGCCGACCTGATCGGCGAACCCGCCCGGCAGTGTGCGCGGCTCCGCGTCGTCGCCCAGCGCCTGCAGCGACATCACCCCGCCGGTCGCCTGGCCAATCACGTCATAGCCGGGCTCGCCAACCTGGGGTCCTTGCGATCCGAAGGCCGAGGCGGAGACCATCACGATGCGCGGATTACGCGCGCTCAGCGTCTCGTAGCCAATGCCCAGCCGGTCCATGACGCCTGGACGGTAGTTCTCGATTACCCCGTCGCAATGCTCAGCCATCGTCAACACTGCGTTGACGGCGGAGGCTTCCCTGAGATTCAAGACGATTGACCGTTTGCCCCTGCTGTGGGCCTCGAAGTAGCGGGAGAATCCGTCAGTGGAGAGATCGGAGCCTCGGCCCGGATCGCCGCCGGGGGGCTCCACTTTCCAGATTTCCGCGCCCAGGTCGGAAAGCTGCACCGTCGCAAACGGACCCTGCTGGTAACGCGTGAAGTCGAGGATTCGATATCCGTGCAGCGGTCCCGCCATGTCGGCCTTGCCCAGCGCTCGTACCCAACGTCGTGTGTCGCTGGTGGGCAGGATACCGTTGCCCCATGCCCCCGCGAGTGCGATTGACGCCGGGCGAGACTGCGCGCCTACCCGATCTGCTGGCGCGTGTCGACGCGCTGCGGGCCGAGTTTCCGATCGGGGCCGACGCTTCAGTCCAGGCGGGCTGGATTCGCGAGCGCTACACCGACAAGCTCCCCCCGACGCTGAACCTGATCACGCTGCTGTTGTTCGAGCACGGGGTGCATCGCTCGGCGGACCAGGTGGCGCACGACCTCGCTATGCTGCGTGAGGAATCCTGAACCCACTCCGGAAGGAACTCACATGGCACTCGACGCAGCGGACAAGATGGAGATTCTGGAGCTCGCGGCGCGCTACAACCATGCCATCGACTTCGGCGACGGCGAAGCGTGGGCCGGCACCTTTACCGAGGACGGCGTCTTCAACGGCGGCCCCCAGCCGGTGTCCGGACATGTCGCGCTGGCCCAGTTTGTCGCCGGCTTTGGCCAGCAGATGGCCGGCGCCCGCCACTGGACCAACAACCACATCGTCGACGGCGACGGCGATTCCGCCACCCACTCCTGCTACCTGAACCTGGTCCAGACCAAGGACGGCGGCAGCAGCATCATCACCGGCATCTACAACGACAAGCTGACCAAGGTCGACGGCCAGTGGCGCTTCACCGAGCGCAACGTCACCCCGGACGCCCGCGACTAATCGCCGGTCCCGGCGCTGCGAAACGCGCCTTCCACCGCTTCGCCCGTGAGCATGGGCGAGGGGGGAAGGCGCGCTTGGTGCGTCCAGAAGCGTTCGAGAGCGATCAGACCTTACTCCGAGAGTGAGTCTGAGTTCGTGCCCTCATCGGCAGCCAGTGAGTCGTCGGACGCAAGCTGATCGGCTTCGTCGTCGCTGGCCAGCTGGTCTCCACTGGTGGCGGCCTCGGTGGTCGATGCCTGCTGAACCGTGTCGACGTTGGTCTCGACCGACGCCGTCGCCGTAGTCAGTTCGATTCCGGGCACTTCGCCCAGGAAGCCAACCGGGACGAGCACGACGTCGCCCACGTAGATCAAGTTGGGGTTGGTTATCCCGTTGAGCGCCATGATCGCCTGCACCGTGGTGTCGTTGGCAATTGCAATGGCTTCGAGGCTGTCTCCTGCTTCAATCGACACCGGGGCGATCGTTTGCCAGTTCGCCAGCTCGGCGGGCAACGAACCGTCTGCGGCCGCGACCGTCGTCAGTGCAGCCGATCCTGCGGCGGCGGTCTCAACAGCGCCGGCCTCGGCCGGGGCGGCCGCGACGACCTCCTCGGCGAATCCGACCGGGATCATCAGCAGCTGACCCACGTTCAAGGCCTCCGGATCGGCCAGGTTGTTCAACGTGGCGATGGCCGAGATCGTCGTGCCGTAGTTCTGCGCGATCAGCCAGAGCGTCTCACCGGACACCACCTCGATCGTCTCAATCTCGGTCCAGGCCGCCAGTCGCGCGGCGGGATCGAGCTGGGAG
>JAPPBK010000017.1 GCA_026705105.1 Chloroflexota bacterium
TCGGCATCTCCCCCCGCAGAGCGGGGGGAGAGGGATGATCGGAGATCGGCATCTCCCCCAGCTCTGCGGAGGGAGAAGGGATACTGCGGTCCTGGTTAGGGGAAGCGGGGGTACTTGGAGAAGTCGGGCTTGCGCTTCTCGAGGAATGCGTTCTTGCCCTCCTTGGCTTCCTCGGAGAGGTAGTAGAGGAGGGTCGAGTCGCCGGCGAACATCTGCATGCCGGAGAGGCCGTCGGTGTCGGCGATCAGGGCGCGCTTAATGAAGCGCAGCGCGGTCGGCGACATGCAGAGAATCTCGCGGCAGCGGTTGACCACTTCGAGCTCAAGCTCGTCGACCGGGAAGACATCGCAGGCGAGGCCCATGTCGACGGCTTCGGCGCCGCTGTACTGCCGGCACTGCATCCAGATCTCGGCGGCCTTCTTGTGGCCGACGAGTCGGGCGAGCAGCATCGTCCCGTAGCCGGCGTCGAACGAGCCGACCTTGGGACCGGTCTGGCCGAACCAGGCGTTGTCGGCGGCGTAGGTCAGGTCGCAGACGGTGGCGAGCACGTTGCCGCCGCCGATCGCGTAGCCGGCGACCATGGCGATCACCGGCTTGGGGATCGAGCGCATGTAGCGGTGCAGGTCGAGCACGTTGAGGCGCGGCACGCCGTCGTCGCCGACATAGCCGCCGTCACCGCGGATGCGCTGGTCGCCGCCGGAGCAGAAGGCCTCCTTGCCCTCGCCGGTGAGGATGATCACGCCGACCGACATGTCCTCGTGCGCGCGCGTGAAGGCGTCGAGCAGCTCGAAGAGGGTCTTGGGTCGGAACGCGTTGCGGACCTCGGGTCGGGCGATGGTGATCTTGGCGATGCCTTCGGCGACGTCGTAGTGGATGTCGCCGTAATCGCCCGAGCGCTGCCAGTCGGGTAGGCCGGTGCGGTCGACGGTGACGGTGGGTCGGGACATGTTCGGCTACTCCTTCGCTGGATGGGTTCGCGAGTGGGAATCGAGCGGGATGCCGGCGCTGCGCAGCAGCAGCCGGCGGACTTCGGGATAGATGCGGTCGAGCGGGGCCGACACGCGACCGGCGGCCCAGGCGCTGAGCAGGGAACGAACCATGCCGACCCAGGCGCGGGCGGTCAACTCGGGATCGAGCGGCGCGTCGAGCTCGGACAGGCGTCCCGACGCAAGGGCGGCGCGCAGTTCGTCGGCGATCAGCGCGACATACTCGTCTTCGATTTCGGCCACCGATTCGCGGGCGGTGGTCGAACTGCCCAGGCTCTCGGCGGCCAGGACCCGGGCCAGGGAGCGATGCGCCGCGAGCGTGTTGACGAGCGTGGCGAGCGCGGCGTCGGCGCGGGCTACCGGATCGTCGCCGGCGGCGGCCATCGCACGGGCCACGCGCCGCCGCAGGATGTCGCCGGCTCGGCCGATGACGGCGGCGATCAATGCCTGCTTGTTGGGGAAGTGGAAGTAGAGACCGCCCTTGGAGGTGTCGGCGGCGGCGGCGATTTCGTCCATCTGGGCATCGCTGTAGCCGCGCCGGGCGAAGACCTGGGCGGCGGCGTCGAGCAGGTGCTCGCGGCGCTCAATCGCGCGGGCCTGTCGTGGTGCGCTGGTCGTCATCGGTGACTCCGAGACAAGAAGAATCCGACGCGCCGGTCGGTTTCTGTACTGTAACAGCATGTCTGACCAGGGCACGGCGGGGGAGCGGACGCGGACGATCGGGGAGATGTTCAGTCGGCTGGTGCCGCACTACGACCGGATGAACCGGCTGATGACCGCCGGCCGGGACGGACGCTGGCGGACGCTGGCGGTCGAGGCGTCGCAGCCGCGGGGGGCGGTCGTGCTCGATCTCGGCGCGGGGACGGGCGACTTGAGCGCGGAGTTTCGGCGCCAGGGCGCGGCGGGCGTCGTGGGGTTCGACGTGTCGGCGGCGATGCTGGCGCGGGCGGAACGGAAGCACGGCGCGGACGGGATCGACTGGCTGCAGGGCGACGCGCTGCATCTGCCGTTCGCCGACGCCTCGTTCGACGTCGTCGCGTCGGCGTTCGTGATGCGCAACCTGCCCGATCTCGCAGGCTCGTTCGCGGAGATGGCGCGTGTGCTGCGACCTGGCGGCCGGCTGGTCGGCCTCGACATCACGCATCCGCCCGACACCGTGTGGGGCAGCGTGCTGCGCTTCGGCTTCGAGCAGGGAGTGACGCGAGTCGCGGGCCTGCTCTCGGGCGATCGCTCGGCCTACCGCTACCTGCCGAACTCGCTGAGTGGCTATCCGGAGGCGGACGAGCTCTCGCGGATGTTGGAGTCGGCCGGCCTGACGGACGTGTCGTACCGGAGGCTGTCAATGGGCGCGGTGGCGCTGCATGTGGGGCGTAAGAGTGAGGCGCACTTGAGCCGAGGACTGCCGAGCCGGTGACGCATTCAACACGCATTGTGCAAGACACGTCTACGGTCTGTGTCGGCGTGGGGGTCGCGTGTATCGTGGCGGGGAGTGCCTCGCGATTGGGGCATGAGGGCGAGCAATCTGGGAGCGCGCGATGTCCGGCACTGAGATGGCCTACCTCAAGGGAGAGGTGATGCCCCTGGCTGACGCCAAGATCAGCATCATGACCCATGCCTTGCACTATGGGACGGCCGTATTCGAGGGCATCCGCGCGAACTGGAACGCCGAGCACGAGCAGCTCTACCTGTTCCGCATGCGCGAGCACTATGAGCGGCTGCGCAAGTCGGCGCACGCGCTGATGATGGACCTGCCGCTCTCTGACGACCAGCTCTGCGAGATCACGATCGATCTGGTGCGGCGCAGCGGATTCAAGCAGGACGTCTACATCCGGCCGATGGTCTACAAGTCGGCCGAGCTGCTGGGCGTGCGGCTGCACGGCGTCGAAGACGACTTCCTCTGCTTCCTGATTCCCTGGGGGGCGTACCTGGACACGACCGGCGGCGTCCACGTGGTGACGTCGTCGTGGCGGCGAACCGAGGACCAGTCGATCCCGGTGCGGGCCAAGGTGACCGGCGCCTACATCAACTCGGCGCTGGCCAAGACCGAGGCGGAGACGGCCGGCTTCGACGAGGCGATCATGCTCAACGAAGACGGTCACGTCTCGGAGGGCTCGGGCGAGAACATCTTCATTGTCAACGACGGCGTGATCTACACGCCGCCCAGCTCGGACAACATCCTGGTTGGGATCACGCGCAACACGGTGGTCGAACTGGCCGAGCAGGAGCTGGGCATTCCGACCGTGGAGCGCACGCTCGACCGCTCGGAGCTGTGGCTGGCGGATGAGGTGTTCATGACCGGCACGGCGGCGCACGTGACGCCGATTTCGTCGGTCGACCGGCGAGTGATCAACGGCGGCGAAACCGGTCCGATCACGGCGCAACTGGAGCGTCTCTACTTCGATGCGATCATCGGCAACCGCGATGCCTACGCGCACTGGCTGACGCCCATTTACACAGACGGTTACACGGACGACTGAGCCGGGAGCGGCCGATGGCCGAGGCGATCACGCTGGTTATCGCCTACCTGCTGGGTTCGATCCCGGTTTCGTGGCTTGTCTTTCGCTGGCGCACGGGTCAGGACCTGCGGTTGGCCGGCGACGGCAACGTTGGCGCGGCGAACGCGGCGCGGATGGGCGCGGGCCACTTCTTCGGCGCGGCAATCATCGTGATCGACATCGGCAAGGGCTTGCTCGCCGTCTCGGTCGCGCGCTGGTGGGGGCTCGAGCTGGGCTGGTGGATGGCGGCCGGGGGGCTGGTCATGGTCGGCCACATGTGGCCGATCTTCCTGCGTTTCAACGGCGGCCGGGCGGCGGCGACGGGGCTCGGGGCGGCCGGGGCATTTCTGCCCTGGCAGTTCGGGGTGACGTTCGTGGTCGGCGGGCTGACCTACCTGGTGACGCGGATCGCGGAGCTGGGTATCATCCTGGTCGCTGCGCCGCTGCCGTTCTTGGCGATCGCGTTCGGCGAACCGATCGAGTCGATCATTTTCTGCTTCGCCGCGCCGATTGCAGCCGGACTGAAGACCGTCTTCGACAAGGCATGGGACCGATGGCAAGACGCTGGGACGCCATAGTCGTCGGGGCCGGTCCGGGCGGGTCGACGGCGGCCTACGACCTTGCCGCGGCGGGCGCGGATGTGTTGTTGCTGGATCGGGCGCGCTTCCCGCGTGACAAGCCGTGCGGCGGCGGCGTGCTGGTCTCGGCGCTGCGGATGCTGCCGTACTCGCTGGATCCGGTCACCGAGCGGACGATCATGTCCTTCCGAGTGCGCTACAAGCGCCGCTGGGAGTTCGAGCACCGCTATCACGAACCGCTGGCGATCATGACTCAGCGTTCGCGGCTCGACGCGTACATGGCCGAGCGGGCCGCAGAGCGCGGAGCCGATCTGCGCGACGCCTCGCCGGTGCGGGGAATCTACGGCGAGACGGTGACGCTGGCCAACGGCGACGCGCATCAGGGCGCGGCGATCATCGCGGCCGACGGCGCGAACGGCGTGGTCCGTCGGGCGCTGGAACTGCCGAGATTGCGCGGCGCCGTCGCGCTTGAGGGCAATGCCGATCGCGAAACGCAGCCGGCAGGCGCGCGCTGGAGCGATGCCGTCGGTCTCGAACTGGGCTCGATGCCTGGGGGATACGGCTGGGTCTTTCCCAAGGGAGACCACTGCAACGTCGGTCTGGGCGGATTCCCGGCCGCCGCGCCGACGTTGCGCAATGAGCTCACACGATATGCGAGCTGCGAGTCGTTCGACGGCGCTTCGCTGACGGAACTGCGCGGACACCATCTCCCGCTGCGCGATCCGGACAGCGCGTTGGTCAGCGGCCGGGTCGCGTTTGTCGGCGATGCGGCCGGGTTGGTCGACCCGCTCTCGGGCGAGGGGATCGGCAATGCGATCCGCAGCGGTCAGTTGGCGGCTGAGGCTGCGCTCGAGCTGCTATCGGGAAGCGCGTCCGACCTGTCCGCGTATCGAGATCGCGTAGAGGCGGAGATCGAGCCGGAGTTGCAGGTGGCGCGGCAGCTCCAGGCGCTGTTTCATCAGTGTCCGTGGCCGTATGTACAGTTGCTGCGCCGCTCCGACCGCTTCTGGACCGCGTTCTGCCGCATCGTGCGGGGGGAGTCGACCTACACCCAGTTCCAGTCCCGATTGGGCCCGGCCAGGGTCCTCGTTGATGTTGCCGCATCGTTTGCGGAACGCCGCGGGCGCCGCGCTGCGGACTGGCAGACTGACTCTTGAGCTAGCGCTCGATTTCCGCCGCTGTCTCCAGCGCTTCTTCCCAGGTGACCTGATCGCGGATCATCGCCTGGTAGCGGCGCAGCATCCGGGGCCAGCCGACGGCGACGACGCCGGTCAAGTAGCCGCGCAGGCCGTAGATGGCGGCGAAGCGGTTCGACTCCAGCGTGCCGTGGACCAGGCGGAACTCGTCGCGGGGCGCGGTGATACCTGAGGCCATGATGCTCAGTCCGTGCTGGTCCGACCAGAAGTAAGGCACGGGCGCGAAGGCCTCGAGCGACTCGTTGCGGCTCTCTCGCAACAGGTTCTGGGCGGCGGCCATGCCCTGCTCGACGGCATTGGTCCAGTGTTCGATGCGCATCGTGCGCTGCGGATTCGAGTAGCGAAAGTGGGCGAACAGGCCGTTGGGCCAGCGGGCGACGTCGCCGGCGGCGTAGATCATCGGCGCGGCCCGGCAGTACTGATCGCAGATCACGCCGTCGCCAATCGTGAGTCCGGAGTCCGCCAGCCATTCCACGTTGGGTCGCACACCAATGCCGACGACAACGGTGTCGGCCTCGATCCGCGAGCCGTCCTCGAGCAGCACGGTCTCTACGCAGCCGTCGCCCAGCAGGTCGGCGACCCTGGCGTCGAAGCGCATCTGGACGCCGGCATCATGGTGAAGCATTCTGGCCCACTCGGCCAACTCCTCGCCCAGCGGACCGAGCATGGGCGCGCTGAGCGCCTCGATCATGGTTACATCGAGCCCCCGCGCTCGCGCCGACGAGGCTACTTCGGCGCCGATGAAACCTGCGCCGATCACGGCTACTCGCTGGCCCTTCTCCAGTTCGCTACGGATTCGCAGCGCGTCGGTTTTGGTGCGCAGCGTGTGCACCCCGTCGAGTTCACTGCCGACGGGCAACGAGATCGCACGTGCGCCGGTCGCGATGATCAGTCCGTCGAACTCCAGCGATTCGTCTCGGTCGAGGCGCAGCGCACGGCCTCCAGCGTCGAGTCCAACCGCGCGGCGACCGGTTTGCAGGTCGAGGTTGAGGTCGGCGAGCTCGCCGGGAGAGCGCAACGGCAGGCGGTCGTCGTCCCACTCGCCGGTCAGCATCTGCTTGGACAGCGGCGGCCGGTCGTAGGGGTCCTGCGGTTCGTCGCCGATCATCGTGATTCGACCGGCGTAGGCCTCGGCACGGAGGGTCTCGGCCGCGTTGAGTCCGGCCAACGACGCGCCGACGATGACAACGTGTTGCATTGGGTGTTGCATGGGCAGAGGGTATCGCGGCGGTCATCTGGTCGAGTCAGGCTGGATTTGTGAAATGCTTCGCTATGATGCACTCGAAACCACTGACCAGACACACATCAGCAGACTGGAGGCAGCCATGGGCAAGTTGGACGGCAAGGTGGCCATCGTGACCGGGGCGAGCCGCGGCATTGGCGCGGCGATCGCCGAGTGCTTCGCGGCCGAGGGCGCCAGGGTGATCGCGACTGCGCGCACCGTGCAGGAGGGCACCCACCCGCTGCCGGGTTCGCTGGAAATGACGATCAAGAACATCCGCGACGCCGGCGGTGAAGCGACGGCGGTGGCCGGCAATGTGTCGGAGTACGAAGAGTGCGCCGGCATCGTCCAGCAAACGATCGACACCTATGGCCAGCCCGACGTGCTGGTCAACAACGCCGCGCTGACCTACTTCATCCCGGTCAAGGACTTCCCAGTTCGCCGCTGGCTGCGCTCGACGGCGGTCAACTTCCACGGGCCGTTCTACATGAGCCAGCTCTGCCTGAACGAAGGCGGGATGATCGAGCGCAACTCCGGCGCAATCGTCAACGTCTCCTCGGCCGCAGCCATCGGCCCTGGCCGAGGCCCGTACGACGAGACCAACGGTCCCGCAGGCGGAGGCGGCACCCTCTACGGCGCGGAGAAGGCGGCGCTGGAGCGCTTCACGCAGGGTCTGGCCTCCGAGGTCTACCAGTACGGCGTCTCGGTGACCTGCTACAGCCCGTCGCAGATCGTGCCGACGCCGGGTGTGGTGCATCACCGGCTGATGGAAGGCCGTGACCCGAACGAGGCCGAGGGCGTCGAGATCATGGCGCAGGCCGCGTTGTTGCTCGCCACCGAGCCACTCGACAAGGTCACCGGCCGGGTTACCTACTCCCAGGAGATTCTCAAAGAGTTTGGCTGGGACATGGGCGAGAAGACGCCTGCAGGTACCGGCGTGACGACTCCGGGGTCCGGCTACTCTCAGATCTAAACGCCGCCGATCGCGCGTTGCAGCCTGTGGCTGCCTAGTTGGGCACTGCCGTGGCATCCGCCGATGTCGAGCGAGTAGAGGGCTGGTTCCGCGAAGGCGAGTTGTTACATCCCTGCGAGGGCGACGCGCCGCCGTCGACTGTTGACCTGGCCCGCGCGATCGCGTCGATCGGCGGTGTGCTCTCGAACCTCCGGCTCGGCGTCCACTACGTGCAGTGGGCCGTCGTCGTGGTGGC
>JAPPBK010000127.1 GCA_026705105.1 Chloroflexota bacterium
CGCATCGATGCCTTTCCCGACATCGACATCGGATTCCTGTCGATCGATTTCTACGAGCCGGTCAACTACTACTTTCTGGCGCTGATCGTCGTATCGGCTTCGCTGTTCGTCCTCTACCGCATCGAACGATCACGCATCGGGTTGACCTTCCACGCAATCCACTGGCAGGACCGGCTCGCCGAATCCGTCGGTATCGACACGTTCCGCTACCGGACGCTTGCGTTTGTCATCGCCTCCTTCTTCGCAGGGATCGCGGGCGGTCTCTACGCCCACTATGTCGGCGCCGTGAACCCGACCCGTTTCGGTGTCGACCAGATGGTCTATGTCCTGGTCTGGGCAATCGTCGGCGGGACCGCCACCTTCCATGGCCCGATACTCGGCGTGGTCGTGCTCACCGTCATCAATGAGATCGTCTTGCGCGCGCTGGGGCTCGATACCGCAAGGCCCCTGATCTACGGGGCCATCCTGATCCTCTCGGTACTCTACCTGCCGAAGGGGCTCGAGAGCCTCGTGCCTCGGGTGCGGGAACGGGTGAGGCGTTGGCGCAGCGGGCCTGCCGCGACCGGAGAGGGGGCGGGGTGAACGCGCAGGGCGAACGACCGATCCTGGAAGCGCGCGGGCTGACCAGGCGGTTCGGCGGCCTGGTGGCGGTCGACAATTTCAGTTTCTCCGTGCGCGAGGGCGCCATCCATGGCCTGATCGGGCCTAACGGTGCCGGCAAGACCACTACCTTCAACGTCATAAGCGGCTTCTACGCGCCAACTGCGGGGCAGGTGTTCTTTCGCGGCCTCGACATCTCCGGCCGCAAGACCAGCACGCTCGCGGCGATGGGCCTGGTGCGTACGTTCCAGGGCTCGACCCTGTTCCAGGAATTCTCCGTGCTGGACAATGTCCGCGTGGGCCGCCATCTCGGCGCCCGCGCCCGTTTTCTCAGCCGCCTGCTCGGGACGGATCGGTCATCCGAGCGGGAAGCAGACGCCAAGGCGTTGGCGACACTGGCGTTCTTCGGCCTGGAGGACCTGGCCGACGAGCCCGTGTCAAATCTGCCGCATGGCCATCAGCGCATGCTGGGCATGGCGGTCGCCCTCGCGGCGGAACCCAGAGTCATGCTGCTCGACGAACCCTTCACGGGCATGAATCCGGAGGAGACCCGCCGCATGATGGCCCTGGTCCGGCGCATCCGGGACCGCGGCGTGACCGTGATGCTGGTCGAGCACGACATGCAGGCGGTGATGAACCTCTGCGACGTCATCACGGTGATGAATTTCGGCGCCTTGCTGGTGGAGGGCATACCCGAGGTGGTGCGCAATGATCCGGCGGTCATCGAGGCCTACCTCGGCTCGGCCGCCGCGAACGGGGTCAACGATGCTGCTTGAGGTCCGGGGCATCGAGGTGCGCTACCAGAAAACCGCGGCGCTGAAAGGCGTCTCAATGGCGGTTCCGCCCGGCGGCATCGTGACCATCATCGGCGCGAACGGTGCCGGCAAGACGACCACCCTGCGAGCCATCTCCGGACTGGAACCGCTGACCAGGGGGGAAATCCGGTTCGACGACACAAGGATCGACGGCCTGGCGCCTGAAGAGATCGTCCGCCGAGGCATCGCCCAGGTGCCGGAGGGGCGGCGAGTGTTCCCGGACCTGACTGTCGAGGAAAACCTCCACACCGGTGCGTTCCTGCGGGCGGACAAGGCTGCCGTGCAGGGCTCCCTGATGGAAGTCTTCGACCACTTTCCGCGCCTGGCCGAGCGGCGGCGGCAATGGGCTCGATCAATGTCCGGCGGGGAGCAGCAGATGCTGGCGATCGGCCGGGCGCTCATGAGCTCTCCTCGGATGCTGCTGCTGGACGAGCCGTCGATGGGCCTGTCGCCGGTGATGGTCCAGGAGATCGCGAAGATCGTCACCGATATCTCCGGGCGAGGCATCCCGGTCGTGCTGGTCGAGCAGAATGCGGAAATGGCTTTGCGGCTGGCGCAATACGCCTACGTGCTCGAAACCGGCGCAGTGGCGCTGGAAGGCCCGGCCGCCGACCTGCACGAGAATGCCCACGTGCGCCGGGCTTACCTCGGCGGCTAGGGTCAGGGGACCGCGCCAACAAGAGAGAGAACGGCGCGTTCGGGGCTCCCTTCCCTGCCCCATGGCTGGAAGGGGCTAGCGTTCCGTTGTCCGCCCGCAGACGATACCCCGGAAATAGCGAAGAAGATCGGCATTTGGCGGTGCCGGAACACGCGTTGCCCGACATCGACGGACCCACCTACGCTGTCGATGGGCTACGGTCGGACGAACAACGCAACCCACAACGTTGTCTCGCGGAAACCTCATCAATCAACGGGGACTGGCCGATGGATCGGCGGCAGAAGCTGGGCGCCTACAAGGGACTGCGGGGAGAAAACAAGTCCTCTCTCGCCGACAGGGCCTATCTGCAGATCGAAGAGATGATCGTCACGCTCCGGCTCGAGCCCGGGCAGCTGCTGACGGAAGCAGCGCTGATGGCCGAACTGGACATGGGCCGCACCCCCGTGCGCGAAGCATTACAGCGTCTCGCATTTGAAGGGCTGGTCACGGTCCTGCCGCGTCGCGGCGTCATGGTGACGGAAATCAATCATGCGCGCCAACTGCAACTGCTAGAGCTGCGCCGCGAAGTCGAGCGAATGATCATGCGCGATGCTGCCCGGAGGGCCACGCACGAAGAACGTCAGTCGTTTGGCCGGCTTGCCAGTGAACTCGATGCCGCGGCCCAGGCTGGCGACGACGTCACGTTCATGCGGTTGGATCTGAAGTTCAACGGACTGACCGTGACCGCCTGCCGGAACGAATATGCCGCAAGAACCATGCAACTGATGCAGGGCCTCGCCCGGCGGTTCTGGTATCAGCACTACCGGGAGGCGCTCGACTTGAAGCGCTGCGCGACCCTTCACGCCGCGGTCGCGAGGGCGATCGCCGAGGGCCGGGCCAACGATGCCGCCGATGCGTCGGATGAGCTGATCGACTACATGTCCGAGTTCACCCGGGCCAGTCTGTGAGCGGCCGGCCGCTCGCGGGGAAAACGAACGGCCCTTGGATCGCGCGCAGCACGAGGCCTGTCGTGGATGCCGCGTCGACGGCCGCTACCGTTTGCCGCTGCCGTCTTTCTTGACCTCCGGGAACAGCCAGACCGCCACACACATGAAGGCGGTCAACCCGACGAGCAGCTCAGCGGATACCTCCAGCCCGATTCGCTGTCGGATGAGCCAAAGCGCGGCGCTGGCAACGATGACGGTGAGGGTGAGGATCGCGCGGATCATCGGCGGCATCTGATTTCTCCGTTCAGACTCGTATGAAACTGGACAGCGTGTACGAAGCCACAGCACATAGTGCCAACACGGCGAGCAGTCCGGTTCGCGAACTTCGGAACCACTTTGGCAGGAGCTGGACCAGAAACGGAGCGCCGAGGACGGCGACCCCTGCCGCAATCACGCCGACCGTCCACGGCAGCAGCCGCCCGGCGAGAATCAGGGCCGCCAGCAAGACGCATACGGCCGCGGCGGACGCATAAACGAGAATCCCGCCGATCAGGCCGCGCGCCGCGGCCGGGCCGGCCGCTCGCGGGAGAAAACCGCTGACCATGACGGTCGACCACACGGCGACCAGAGCACCCGCCAGAAAGCCAGCCAGCACGTGATAATCTAGGTTTGCCAAGGGTCCGGGCATCCCGATTTCAAGCCCGTTGGACGGTGATACATGGCTGATATATTATCAGGCGGCAATCGTTCGCGAGCGCTCGGTGGGACCGGTGAGTAATCGCACCTACACGGGGAAGCGGGACATTGACGGCGCCGAGGTCACCGTCGACGGCAGGCCCCTGGACCCTCGCCTGGACATCCACACGTTCACAAGCCGCGGCTTCGAGTGGGGCTACGAGGGCGATGGACCGTCTCAACTGGCGTTGGCGATCCTGGCAGTGCATTTCGCCGATGATGAGCAGGCCAAGGCGGAATGTGCGGCCTTCATGTCCCGGGTCGTCGCCTACTTCAGCAACGAGTGGGAAATGACATCGGCGGACATTGATGTCGCTCTGACGAACGTCCGGGCCACCGGTTGATCGGCCGAAAGGAGGACCAATGCAGCGGGAACTCGATCAGTCGCGCATGTCGGACCGGCAGCGCCGGTACCGCGATACATACCGCCAGCGCATCGTCGGCTGGTACAACGGGTGGCTCCACGTGACCGTGATCTATGCGATCGGGTTCGCCGCCATGACGATTTACTTCCAGAGCATGACGGACGTGCGCTGGTATGAGCTGCTGATCGTGCCGGTGGCGTTCCTCGGCGCCAATTTCTTCGAGTGGTTTCTGCACACCCATATCATGCACAGACCGCAGAAGAACAGGGCGTTGCGGGCCATTTACATGCGCCACACGATGATGCACCACCAGTTCTTTACCGACGACGAGATGCGTTTCGCAGGTCAGCACGACTGGCGAGTCACGTTCTTCCCGCCATTCGCCTTGGTGACGTTCATCTGCATGTCGATACCGATCGCGCTCGTCGCCGGCTGGCTGTTCACGCCCAACGTCGGCTGGCTCGTCATCACGACCACGACGTCCATGTATCTCATCTACGAATTCATGCATTTCTGCTGTCACGTGGACGAGAGCTGGTTCGTCCGCAACGTGCCGTTCGTAAACACCATCCGGCGCCACCACACGGCCCATCACAACCAGTCTCTCATGATGGAACGCAACATGAACCTGACGTTCCCGATCATGGACTGGTTGTTCGGGACCTCTGACCTCGAGCGCGGCCTGTTGGGCCACCTGTTCAACGGCTACGACACCCGACACGTCAAGAAGGACATGCGTCAGACGGCCCGGACGCCAGATGGCCGTATGCCGCACCCGGTGCCGGTCGGCGCGAAATAGTCTCGAGCGCGCGCACGGTTTCCGGCGAGCGTCGGCGGGGACTTTCCGTTCGCCGGCCCGACAGCCGCGAAACAGTGCGCTGCACCGCAGTTAACGCGATTCGCATCTTCTCGGAGAAGCACGTCGAGGTGCTCGCGTAGGTAGGCGCGTGA
The DNA here is from genome assembly GCA_026705105.1 of Chloroflexota bacterium. Lineage (GTDB taxonomy): Bacteria > Chloroflexota > Dehalococcoidia > Bin125 > Bin125 > Bin125. The sequence goes on from JAPPBK010000127.1 coordinate 5,051, forward strand.
CTCCTCCCGCGCCGGACGCCGGCACCGCGAGTGGAGAGCGCCGGCATGGATCCGGTGACGGGCAGCAATCTCCGTTGCCGGGGACGCGGCGCACGCCGGGATCCACGCGGCCGGGACGGCCGGGGCATGAACGCGCTCGGCCTCGATGCGGCGAACGTGTTCCCTTGGCTCCCGGGAGCGGCCGCGGGCTCGGGAACCGGCGGGCGAGCGTCACTGCGGCACGGTCGCTGCGTCGACGTCGTCGCTCTTGCGCCAGACCGTGGCAAGCCAAGGCTGTTCGGCCCGACGGCGGCCGGGTGGTCGATAATAGTGGTGCACTTCGGTGAAACCGGCTCCGGTGGCCAGGGTGCGCCAGGTCGTGAGATCGTAGAAGCAGCCGTAGCGGCCATCGACCCACCCTTCCTCATTCTCGCCGCGCGGATTCGAACAGAACAGCACGCCGCGGGGCTTGAGCGCGGCCGCCAGTTCAGTGAGAACGCGTTTGATCTGGCTGCTCGGCACATGGAACAGCGAAGCGTTGGCGAAGATGCCGTCGAAGTGTGCGGACGGCAGGTGGAGGTCGAGGAAGTCCTGGTGTAGCACCGGGCAGTCGATCCCCGCACGGGCCAGCGCCACCAGCTCGGCCGACCCGTCGAGGCCCGTGACCTCGTGCCCGAGCTCGGCAAAGGCGCGGAGATCGCGACCCGGACCGCAGCCGAGGTCGAGAATCGCGTGCGGCGGCGCACCGTCGATCGCGTCCAGCAGGGCCTCGATGTTCTGGCTCACGTCGTGGTCGGAGGTGCGGTGGCGGAACGCATCCGCCATGCGGTCGTACTCCGCAAGGGTGGCAGCGGCAGCCTCCCGAGCGGCCGTGTCCTCGCTCCGTGAGCGGCCGTTCACGAGATCGCCCGGCGGACTCTCGTGACGCCGGGACAACTGCAGTAACCCGGCCGCGAATGACCTGATCGCAGACCCACGCCACGAGCAGGGGCGGGCGCGAGACCGCCACCGACTCTCTTGGCGCCGACCCGTCGCAACACCGTCGTGTGCAAGGTCCGCGGCTGTCGCTGTAAATTTCGCACGGCAGCAACCATCTACGCCAAACCCGCGAAGGCCTCAAGGGCGGGGCTCTCCACTCGTTGCACTTCGCGGTATGCTTGCGACTCAAGGCCACGCTTGCGTTAAGACAATGAAGCCATTGAAACACATTGGTATTCCCAAATGCAGGTCGTCGTACAGCGTTGGCCGGAGACCGGCAGGTCGCAGCGAAAGCCGGCGTTTTCCGTCCGGACTCACCCGCTCGGCTGACCCGAGCTGCGAGTGATACGGAGCCAAGCGGTGGAGCGGTTCGATGTCGTCATAGTCGGAGCGGGTCTCTCGGGCATCGGCACTGCCTGCCACCTGATGCAGAAGTGCCCGACCAAGAGCTTCGTCATCCTGGAGGGTCGCCACGCTGTCGGCGGCACGTGGGACCTGTTCCGTTACCCCGGAGTCCGTTCCGACAGCGACATGCACACGCTGGGGTACGTCTTCAAACCCTGGAACGAGCACAAGGCCATTGCGGACGGTCCGGCGATTCTCAAGTACGTCAACGAGACGGCCGATGAGCACGGGATCCGCGACCACGTGCGCTTCGGACACCGGGTCACGAACGCGGCTTGGTCAAGCGAGGACGCCACCTGGACGGTAGCGGCTGAAACCAACGGCCGTGCAGTGCAGATCGCGTGCAGCATGCTCCTGCTGTGCGGCGGCTACTACAACTACAAACACCCGCACCGGCCGGTCTGGGACGGTGAGGAGGACTTCAGGGGCACCGTGGTGCACCCGCAGTTCTGGCCGGAGGACCTGGACCACCGGGACAAGGAAGTCGCGGTGATCGGGTCGGGGGCGACGGCCATGACGCTGGTGCCGGCAATGGCGATGAGCGGCGCGCGTCACGTCGTCATGGTGCAGCGCTCACCCACGTACGTCCTGTCCTGGCCCAGCCAGGACAGGATCGCCAATTTCCTACGCCGATTCCTGCCCAAACGGTGGGCGTATGCCATTACACGCTGGAAGAACGTGAAGCGTGTCCACGCCTTCTATCGCCTCACGCGCACGCAGCCGAAGCGGGTAAAGGCCAAGCTGCTCGAGTTGGTGCGCGGAGCGCTCGGACCGGACTACGACATCGACAAGCACTTCACGCCGCGCTACGACCCGTGGGACCAGCGGCTGTGCCTCATTCCGGACGCCGATCTGTTCAAGGTCCTCCGACGCGGCACGGCCAGCATCAGGACGGAAATGATCGACCGTTTCACGAGAGATGGTCTGCAGCTTGCAGGCGGCGACGTGGTACGAGCCGACATCATCGTGATTGCCACGGGCCTGCGTCTGCAGGTGCTGAACGGTGTGTCCCTGAGTGTCGACGGAAGAACGGTCAACCCGCCGGAACACTGGTCCTACAAGGGCATGATGCTCTCGGACGTGCCAAACCTGATACTCACCTTCGGCTACATCAATGCGAGCTGGACGCTGCGTGCCGATTTGACCGCGGAATACGCGTGCCGACTGATCAACGAGCTCGAAAGGACCGGCAAC
>JAPPBK010000323.1 GCA_026705105.1 Chloroflexota bacterium
GTCCCATGTTCTTTGCGGAGGAAGTTCGTGCCCCGCTACGTGTACGAGTGTTTCGAGTGCGGTCACACGGTCGAGAAGCTTGAGGGCTGGAGCGCCCCGGCGCAGCAGCCGTGCAGCGAGTGTGATCAGACGCTGCAGCGCATCCCCAGCGCCCCGGCGATCGTCTTCAAGGGCTCCGGCTGGTACTCGACGGACAGCAAGAAGAGCAGTTGGAAGTCCCGCCGTGACGAAGACCGCGACGGCAGTCCCGACGGCGGCGACGAGGCAGGCTCTGAGAGTGAGTCGGCGTCAGAGAACGGGACCGGTCCCTCTGAGCGCGAACCCTCGACCGCGGCGACCGACTGAGTTCTCTCACGATCGCGTCTCGAGCTGACCCGGCATGAGAGTTGTCCTGCAACGCGTCAGCCGCGCCTCGGTCACGGTTGACGGACGCAAGATTGGCGCAATCGACGCGGGGCTGTTGATTCTCGTCGGCGTCGCCGACGGTGACGGCGAGGCGCAAGCCGAGGCGCTCGCGGCCAAGATCGCCGGGCTGCGCATCTTCGCCGATGCCGAAGGCAGATTCAACCACAGCGTGCGCGATGTCGGCGGGTCCGCGCTGGTCGTCAGCCAGTTCACGCTGCACGCCGAAGTGCGCAAGGGACGCCGACCCAGCTTTACCGCGGCCGCCCGGCCGGAGATCGCCGAGCCCTTGGTTGACCACTTCGCCGAGTCGCTGCGCTCCCACGCAGTTCCGGTCGAAACGGGAGCGTTCGGGGCGATGATGTCGGTGGACCTCGTCAACGACGGCCCCTTTACCATCGTGATCGACTCAGCCGACCTGGAGCGTCCGCGCCGCGGGTGAGGAGATCGACTTCAATCCACGTTGATGTCGAGCGCGATGTCCAGCGATGGGGCCGAGTGGGTGAGCGCGCCGAGCGAGACGAAATCCACACCCGCCCTCGCGATCTCGGGAATCTGCTCAATCGTGATCCCACCGCTGGCCTCGGTGCGGGCGTGATAGACCCGCGCGACCTCGACGGCCGCCGATAGGTCATCGATCTCGAAGTTGTCCAGCAGCAGCGCGGTTGCGCCGGCGTCAAGCGCCTCGCGCGCCTCGTCCAGTGTGGTGACCTCGACCTCGACGCCGCTCGCCGGCCCAACATGGGCAATCGCCGAGCGGACGGCGTCTCCGAGCGACCCGCCGGCCAACCTGACTGCGGCGATGTGGTTGTCCTTGATCAGCACGCCGGCGGCGAGGGAGTCGCGATGGTTCAGCCCGCCGCCGCAGCGCACGGCGTAGCGCTCCGCCGCGCGCAGGCCCGGTGTCGTCTTGCGGGTGTCGAGAATCTTCGTCCTCGAGCCGGCCGCCGCGACAGCCTTCGCCGTCAGGGTCGCCGTGCCGCTCAGGCGTTGCAGCCAGTTCAGCGCCGTGCGCTCTGCCCGCAGCAGTGGATCGAGCTGACCGCCGACATCGGCAATCGGTTGGCCGGCGGAGACCGGATCGCCGTCGCTGACCTCGGGCAGAAACCGCACGTCCGGATCCAGCGCGGCGAATGCGGCCAAGGCGAAGTCGAGCCCGCAGACCACGCCCTCGGCGCGCGCCGCGAGTTGCGCGCTGCCCTGTCGCCAGTCGATCCACTTGCTCAGTGATCCGGTGGTCAGGTCGAGGTCGGCCCGGTCCTCGGCCAGCGAGGCGTCAACCAGACGCTGGACCACGTTGAGATCGAGTGCCGTCATTCTCGTGCCAGTTGCCAGTGGCTGTGCCGTTGCCAGGCCGGATCCTCCTCCGGAAAGTCCAGCCGCAGGTGCGATCCGCGAGACTCAGTGCGCTGCAGCGCGGCCTCGGCGATCAGCCGACCGCTCAGCGTGGCCAAGGGAAGCGAGGGCTCATCCGAGCCCATCGGCAACGCTGCCCACGCGTCGAACCGTTCGAGCGCTTCGCGCAACGTGTTCTCGCGTCGCGAGATCCCGACCAGGTCGTTCATCGTCTCTTGCAGACGCTCCAATGAAGGCGCGCAGCCTTCGAGCCGCCAGTGAAGCGTCTGTATCTCGCTGCCCGGAGGCGAAGCCGCTGCCTGCTCGTCGCAAATGGCATTAGTCGCCCGCGAAGAGAAGACCGCAGCCTCAAGCAGCGAATTGGACGCCACGCGGTTCGCGCCGTGCGCACCAGTCGAGGCGCACTCGCCGGCGGCGTAGAGGCCTGGCACTGTTGTCCGGCCGTCCACGTCCGTGTAGACGCCTCCCATGTGATAGTGCGCCGCCGGAGCAACCGGGATCGGTCCCACTGTGATGTCGTGTCCGCGATCCAGTGCGCCGCGATAGACGCCGGGGAACCGGCGGCGCAGGTAGTCGGCGTCGAGGTGCGAGATGTCGATCATCACGTGATCGGCGCCGTCGCGCCGCATGGTTTCGGTGATCGCACGGGCAACCACAGATCGCGGCGCCAGCTCGGCGTCGGGATGAAGCGTCAACATGAATCGCTCACCAGCGGCATCCAGCAGAACTGCGCCATCGCCGCGTAACGCTTCGGAGATCAGGAAGGCGCTGTCCGCGCCGACCAGCGCTGTTGGATGGAACTGCACAAACTCGGGATCGCGCACCACTGCCCCGGCGCGGAAGGCGAGGGACATTCCGTCACCGGTGGCGTTTGCGGGATTCGTCGTCGTCCGATACAGCGCACCCGCTCCGCCCGTGGCCAGCAACACGGCGTCGGCGAGCAGCGCCTCGCGCCCACTCGTGATCGCGCCGACACAGCGTCCCGCCTCGACAATCAGATCGCTGACCGTCACCTCAGTGCGGACTTCGACGTCGCTCTCGGCCAGGCGCGCCACCAGCGCCGACTGGATGTGCACGCCGGTTCGGTCGCCGCCTGCGTGCAACACCCGAGGCGCGGAGTGCGCTCCTTCGGTCGCGAGCGCTATTGTTCCGCTTGCGTCGCGGTCGAATTCGACGCCGAGCCGGCGCAGCCGTTCGATCGCATCGGGGCCATCGGCGGTGAGCGCGTGCACCACATCGGGATCGCAGAGACCGGCGCCGGCGCGGATCGTGTCATCGGCGTGCAGGCGGGGATTGTCCAGCGCGGCGACGGCTGCGGCGATCCCGCCCTGCGCCCTCTGGGTGTTGGTCTGGTCGAGCGGTCCCTTGCTCAGCAGCGTGACATCGGCAAACTCCGACGCCAGCAAGGCGGCGTTGATGCCGGCCAGTCCGCTGCCGATGACGAGAATGCGCATCTGGTTCGACCGCGCGCGACTACGTGATTGCCAGCATGCGGTCGAGCGCGACGCGGGCCCACGTGCGCGTGTCGTCGTCGACCGTGATTGGGTTGACCACACGTCCTGCAACCAACGACTCGGTCACCCAGGCCAGGTAGGCCGGGTGAATTCGGTACATGGTCGCGCAGGGGCAGACGACCGGATCGAGGCAGAAGGCGGTCTTGCCCTCCGACGCGACCTCTTCATTTAGACGGTGGACCAGGTTGATCTCCGTACCGACCGCATACACGCCGGGCGGACCGTTGCGGACGTAGTTGATGATGAACTCGGTCGAGCCGTCGGCGTCGGCGGCGTCCACGACCTGCTGCGTGCACTCCGGGTGGACCACGACCCGCACGCCGGGATGCTCCTCGCGCGCGCGCTCGATCTGATCGACGCGGAAGCGGATGTGGACCGAGCAGTGTCCCTGCCAGAGCAGAATCTTGCTGTCTCGGATGCGATCCTCGCTCAGTCCGCCGTTGACCTTGCGCGGACTCCAGACAGCGGTCTGTGCCTGAGGATCGATACCCAGCCGCTTGCCCGTGTTGCGTCCCAGGTGCTGGTCGGGGAAGAACAGGACCTGGTCGCCCTGCTCAAAGGCCCACTCCAGCACCGCCGTCGCGTTCGACGAGGTGCATACGGCGCCGCCGTTCTTGCCGACAAACGCCTTCAACGAGGCCGCCGAGTTCATGTAAGTGATCGGAATGACGCGGTCCGTGTCGACGACCTCGCCCAGGTCGTCCCAGGCGTCATAGACATCGTCCGGCTGAGCCATGTCGGCCATCGAGCATCCGGCCGCGAGGTTGGGCAGGATCACGGTCTGTTCCGGCGTCGTCAGGATGTCGGCGCTCTCGGCCATGAAGTGCACGCCGCAGAAGATGATGTAGTCGGCCTCGGAGTTGTCCGCCGCCTGCTGGGCCAGCTTGAACGAGTCGCCGCGGAAGTCGGCGAACTCGATGATGTCGTCGCGCTGGTAGTGATGCCCAAGAATCAGCAGACGCTCGCCGAGCTCGGCCCGCGCGGTGCGGATGCGTTCGCGCAGCTCGTCGCCGGAAAGCCGCAGGTAAGGATCGGGGATCTCGGGCTGCCAGTTCGACAGGTGCGGTTCCGAGGCCAGCGGCACTGTCGCGATATCGGTCTCGCAGGCCTCGTCGGGCAGATTCGGCGGCAGGGTGTCGGGAACGTACGTGGTCTCAACGACGACAGCTTCGGACATGTCAATCAACCCATCACTTAGTGTCAGCTTGACACTATCCATCGCCGATATTCTTGCAAATCAGGTAGGTCTTGTCAAGGGTTGGGCGACCGACCCTCGTCCTTCAACCTCGCTACGATCAACTTATGGTTCAGCAGTTCCGATCGCTCAGCGAGACAGATGCCGCCATCAGGCAGATGGTGGAGATCATCGTGGACGGCTGGGATCCGGTGCAGGTCGTGCTGTTCGGCTCGCGCGCCCGCGGCGACTTCCACGACGACAGCGATGTTGACCTGTTGGTCGTGTTGGATGAGATTGAGAACTACTCGGAACAGCAGCTTGCCATGCACAGAGCGCTGGCATGCACGAACACGCCGCGCGACATCAAGCTCGCAACGCCGTTGGACGTGGTGCGCAAGGCGACCGTTGCGGGTACCATCGAGCGCGCCGCGATGATCGATGGCAAGACCCTCCATGTCCGAGGCAGAGGAGATCCGGTGGCTGAATCCGTGCTGCAATGGCTCGAGCTGTCGCGGATGGACTTGCGCGGCGGACGGCTCATGTTGGCGGCCAACCCGACTGAGCCGGCATTGGCTTGTTTTCACGTGCAGCAGTCGGTCGAGAAATCGCTCAAGGCAGCGTTGGTGGCGGAGAGGATCGATCCGCCGAGAATCCATCACCTGCTCGAGCTGCGTGCGCTGCTCCACCAGGATTGGAACATACCTGGCTCCGACGCCGAGCTGGAGCAGATCGGGAAGTGGGCAGAGAAATCACGCTATTCCTTCGGGTACGAAGAATTCACCGACTCGACGGCGGCCTGGGGCATCGAGACGGCGCAGGCGATCTACGACGCCGTGGTCGCCGGCTTGGCCGAACGCGGGGTGGTGGTCGAGTAGCTGCGCGCTCAGCGCCCGCTTTGCTAAGAACGGCCGACGAATTGGTACAACCGCGCCGGACGGTGCCGGCCCTCGCTACGCATTTCCGCAGTCGCGGCGATGAAGTCGGTGGCCAGTAGACGGCGGCGGAAGTTGCGCTTGTCCAGCGGCCGGCCCAGGATCGCTTCGTAGACTTGCTGCAACTCGCGCATCGTGAACGTCGGCGGCAGCAGGGAGTAGGCCGCGTCGGTGTATTGGAGCTTGTTGATCAGACGCTCTCGGGCGACTTCGAGCACGCGCTCGTTGTCGAACGCGAGCTGAGGGACGGAGTCGAGGCTCCACCAGCCCGGACGCCAGGCCGTGCGCTGCGCCAGTCTCACGCGGGCCGGATCGACGAGCGCGAACCAGGCGACACCGACGCTGCCGTCCGACGGCGAGGCATCGAGATCACCGAAGGTGTAGAGCTGCTCCAGGAACACATCGGTGACCCCGGTCTCCTCGGCCAGCTTGCGCACCGCGGCTTGCTCCAGCGATTCCCCATGCAGCAACGCGCCGCCCGGTATCGCCCACTCACCCTCGGCCGGCGGCGCCGAGCGTTCGATCAGCAACACCTGTAGCGCGCCGTCGACGACGGTGAAGATCACCACCAGCACGGCGACATCGGGGCGGCGCGCCGCTTCCTGCGCGGCTTCGGCGGATTCCACGCTCGATGTCGTCACGACTTCGACCGATCCATCAAGCCGGCTGTCCCTGCAAGCTCCCCAGGGGCGGCTGTCCCTGCAAGCTCCCCAGGGACGGCTGTCCCTGCAGGCTCCATGCTCCGACGCGGGTCACCGTGACCGTGAGCAGTTCGCCCGGGGCATAGGCGTCGGCGGGAGCGTCGAAGTGGACCAACTTCATCGTCCTCGTGCGACCGGTCAGCCGCGCCATTCCGTCCTCATCCGACGGCTTGGACGACTCCAGCAGCACCTCGACATCGCTAAGCAGATAGCGATTGTTGATCTGGAACGAGATCTCCCGCTGCAACTCCTCGACCCGGTGCAGCCGCTCCATCTTCAGCTCGTGCGGCACGTCGTCGGGTTGGTTGCGCTGCGCATACGTGCCGGTTCGCGGGCTGTAGGCGGCGACGTGGACCTTGTCGAAGCGCATCTCCTCGAGCAGGTCGTAAGTCTCCTGGAAATCGGAGTCCGACTCTCCCGGAAAGCCTACGATCACATCGGTTGAGATGCTGACGTCCGGCCAGAGCGAGCGAACCTTCTCCACCCGGTCGCGGAACTGCGCCACGCTGTAGCCGCGACGCATGTTGGTGAGCACATCGTCCGAGCCTGCCTGCACGGGCAGCGAGAACGCCTCGCAGACCTTGGGCAGCTCCGCCATGCCTTCCAGGATGCGGTCGGTCATGTCGGGCGGATAGCTGGTCAACTGCCTGATCCTGCGCAGATTCGGCAGGTCGTGGATCGTGCGCATCAGGTCCGAGAGGTCTGCGTGCGCTGTCTCGGGATCGACCGGCGGCTGGTCCTTGCCGTAGGCCTCGACCGTCTGACCCAGCAGCGTGACCTCCCGCACCCCGCGCTGGGTGTGCGCCTCGATTTCGCGGGCAATCTCGTCGATCGGTCGAGAGCGTTCCCGGCCGCGGCGCAGCGGCACGATGCAATAGGTGCAGAACTTGTCGCAACCCTCGATCACGGGCACATAGGCCGTGGGACTGGTCTCGTCGGGAAAGATTTCGGGCCAGAACTCGCCGCCGTCGTCCTCCGGTTCGGGTAGCTCGGGCAGATTGAGCAGGCCGACGACCTGGTCGAATCGCTGTGGTTGCGCCCAGGTATCGACGAAGTCGAATCGGCGCGTGATCGGATCGTCGCCGCGCGCCGTGTGCGGACCGACCATGCAGCCCATCACGGCGATCTTCAGGTCGGGATTGCTGCGTTTCAGATGCTTGAGCGACCCGAGCTTGGCCTGTGCCTTGTCCTCGGCGTGCTGACGCACCGCGCACGTGTTGAGCACGATCAGATCGGCGTCTCGCGCCTGGTCGGTCGGTTCCATGCCCAGGCGCCGCAGTCCGGCCGCCAGCTTGGCCGAGTCGGCCGTGTTGACCTGGCAACCGACGGTCCAGATGTGGTACTGGGACATAACGCTCACTCCGTCGCCCCCCCTCTGCCCCCCCGCCTTCGCGGGGGCAGGCTTTCGGCATCTCCCCCCGCAGAGCGGGTGTAGAGGGGAGTATGGACTGGCGGAGGGTGAGGGATTCGAACCCTCGACGGAGTCTCCCCCGAACCCGCTTA
>JAPPBK010000309.1 GCA_026705105.1 Chloroflexota bacterium
GTTGTAATCGTTTTGGGAATAGATTATATCTGACCGTGCGGATCATCGCCAAGAGAACGCTCCGGGAGTTCTGGGCGCTGCATGCGAATGCCGAGGAACCGTTGCTCGCCTGGTATCGCGAGGTTCTGAAGGAGGACTGGGATACGCCGGCAAAGGTTAAGGAGAAGTACCGCAACGCCAGCATCGTTGGCGGCAACCGCGTGGTCTTCAACATCAAGGGTAACGACTACCGGCTCGTGGTGAGGATCAGCTACCCGGCACGTATCGTCTACGTGCGTTTCGTCGGCACCCACGCCGAGTACGACGCCATAGACGTCGAGGAGGTGTGAGATGGCCGACGGCAAGGTCAAGCCGATCCGGACCGAGAAGGATTACGAGGTCGCTCTTGCGCGGATCGACGCGCTGATGGACTCGGAGCCCGGCAGCGCTGAGTTCGATGAGCTCGACGTTCTGACCGATCTCGTCGAACTCTACGAGAGCAAGCACGAGCCGATGGGCTATCCCAGCCCGGTGGCCGCGATCGAGTTCCGCATGGAACAAGGGAAGCTGAGCCCGCGCGATCTGATCCCGTTCATCGGGAGCCGCGCAAAGGTTTCGGAGGTTCTCTCCGGCAAGCGCGCGATCACCATGCCGATGGCGCGCGCGCTCCACGAGCACCTCGGGATTTCCGCGGACGTGCTGCTGCGCAAGCCGGGAGTCGCACTCGAGGATCCGCTATCCGACATGGAATGGAGCCGGTTCCCCGTTACGGCGATGGCGAAGCTGGGCTGGATTCCAGACGGACCAGAGCTTGTGGGGCGCTCTGAAGAGATCATCCGTGACCTGATCGTTCGTGCGGGCGGACGGGACGTTGCCGGTGCCGCGCTCTACCGCAAGAACGGCCCCGTTCGCGCGAACGCCAAGATGGATCCCTATGCATTGAAGGCGTGGTGCTGGCAGGTCCTGGCGAAAGCGAACGAGGACCGGCCGAAAGCGGATTACCAGCGCGGCACGGTCACTCTGGACTTTCTCAAGAGGGTGGCGCGGCTGAGCTGGTCCGAGGGCGGCCCGCGGCTCGCCAGAGAATTTCTGGCCAAGCACGGGATCCCGCTCGTGATCGTGCAGCATCTGCCGAAGACATATCTCGACGGAGCGGCAATGCGGCTTGGCGATGGACGGCCGGTGGTCGGGCTGACCCTGCGCTACGACCGCATCGACAATTTCTGGTTCTGCCTGTTGCACGAGCTGGCCCATGTTGGCCGGCACCTGGACACCGACAGGGGCAATGCCTTCGTCGATGACATGACCCTCCGCAAAGTGGCGGGGGAACGGGAAGATCCGAGAGAGAAGCAGGCGGACGATTGGGCGGAAGAGGCCCTCATCCCCAAGGCAGCCTGGGAGGCGAGCGCCGTGAAGGACCATCCGACGCCCATGGCCGTCATGAATCTGGCCAATGCGCTCGAGATTCATCCGGCAATTGTCGCGGGTAGGGTCCGGTACCAACAGCAGAACTACCGGCTGCTGTCACAATTCGTCGGCACCGGCGAGGTCCGGCGGCTGTTCGGCACCGCGGCGTGAGGTAACGGTTGGATGAACAAAGCGACGATACACGGGGTACGGCATGCCGCTGACGAACACCCAACTCCGGTACATTGCGGCGACCGCCGCCGCCAACGCCATGATGGTGGCGACGCGGGATGTCGCGCCGTTTGAGGCGGTCGGCCTGAAGACCGTGAAGCCCTGGACGGCATACGATCAGACCGACTGCCCATCGCCGTACGCGGCGGATGCGCGTCGACCGTACCGCAGGCCACGCAGTTCCGGCCAGTTGACACGTCCCGCACCTCGAAGCTGCGCGCGCCGGCGAGCGGCTTGTGATCCGCGCTGTCCTCGCTACCCGAGGCGAGGCTCAATCAGCGTCCATGCCACCCGCACGCCCTCGCCGATCGTCCCCGCGTCTGCCGACCACGGCTCCCGCGAACTGCCGGGTTGTCGCTGGACGACTCCCAGACCTGCCTGTGCTTGGAGGCGCGCTTGACGATGAGCCCGCCGTTCGTACGCGTCAGTTGATCCAGCGCCCCCGCCGAGCTTGGCGATTGCGTTCGAACGGAGCAACCGTCGGGAAGGGTAGGTTCTGCGGAGTTGCCGCTTTCGCCCAGCAAGCGGGAGCTTCGCACGACCCTGCCTGCCACATCGACCGCTTCCACGCCGCTACCGGAGGGCCTCCGGCATCAGGACTCTCCGCGCGGCCTTGCCGGCTGGCGTCACTCTCCGGCCCACGGATCGACGACCGCCGCACCTGTGGCCTTGAAGTCGGCCACGTTCCCCGTCACCACCGTCATTCCATCCACCATGGCGGTGGCGGCGATCGGAGCGTCCCGTTCAGCCGGCGAGTCCGGAACATGCAGCCGAGCACATTTCAGGGCGACAGCCGAGTCGACGGACAGCGTACGCTCCAGGAACTCCGGCAGCACATATCGGTACATCCATGTCCGTAGCCGTTCCCCCTGCCCGGCATCGCGCCGTTCGGTGCGCAGGATGCCGATCTCCAGCTCCATCAGGGTCAGCGCCTATATGAAAAAGCTCGCCGCGTCCCTCCCAGAGACCCGTGCGACCACGCGCGCTGCGGCCTTGCCGTCGCCAAGCTTGCGCAACTCGGAGATGACATTCGAGTCAAGCAGGAACATCAGGAAAGGTCGGACTGAGGCGATGAGAGGCGGACGCGTGGCGGGTCAAAGTCGATGTCGGCCAGACCCGCCATGGTCAGCCGCTCCACCAAGCTGCGGCCCTGTCCCACGAGCCGCCGGTAGTCCTCGATGCTCAGGAGCACGTGCGCAGGCAGGCCGCGGTAGGTGATGAAGACTGGTCCAGATTTCGCAGCTTTCTTGGCCCGTCCAACATCTTGGTTCAGCTCGCGGCTTGTAACGGTCGTGACAGTCATGGCTCGTCCCCGAGGATTGGTAGTCCTGTAACTACATGTCCCGACGGCATGCAACCACGTGAAGCCGCTGTCAGTCCGGAGCCTCCTCTAGGGCCCCGCCTGTCTTGAAGGACACCGTTCCCGACAAACCGATGGCGGCGGCTCGCCGATGCACGTGTTTTCGGCCAGGCCAGCAGGCTCTTCGTCACAATCTGCCGAAGCCCACGACGGCGAAACGTGACTCCACATTACGTGAGCGCGGTCTTGACATGGCGGACGCCGTTGACGCTCTCAATGGCCCCACCATCACCATCGAAGACGACCGCCGGGACTACGGCGAGATTCAGTACATCACGATCAGCTTGCTTGCCGATCGCATGGTTCTCCTGGCGTGGACACCGCGCGAGGGCGCCCACCGCATTATCAGCACGAGAAAGGCCAACCACCGTGAACGAGCACTCCACGAGCGCCGGCTCCGATGACGACCTGCCCGGCCTCAGCGTGCCCGAATGGCAGGCAAAATTCGCCAGGGCCCCGGTGCGACGCGGGCGGCAGAAGGCGGACGTGACCTAGGTCTCGACCACGCTCCGCCTCGACCCCGACGTCATCGCCGCCTTTCGCGCCGGCGGCGCCGGCGGCGCCGGCTGGCAAAGCCGCATCAATGACGCGCTTCGCAAGGCCGCCGGCCTGCCGTGAGCGCGGAACTCAAATGCCACACCTGTTGGCTCCGCCGACCACCATGAGGTAAGGCCGCGCGGCGGTAAGCGGCCTTCGTTGGATCTGCACGGGAAGGAGCGTTCAGTTCAGCCGACACCAGTGAGCCGTGCAACGGATCAGTAGCTGGCAGTGTGAGCGGTCAGCTATTCGGCATAGGTTCCAATGGTCACCGGTTGAGGCGCCGGGCTACCTCACTGGCCTCCAGTTCATCGACAAGCTCATTGAACCGGTCAACGTCGACGCCCGGTCGGAAGCCGAACGCATGCGGTTCCACATTGAAGCGAGGGAGCCGCGCCGGCTTGCCCAGGCTTCCCAGACCGACGCGCAACGCATCGTTGACGACGGCCTTCATGCTCCTGTTTGTGCGCCGTTTCTCGCGTCAGATGAGCAACTCTACGTCGGCGTCAATGGTCAGTGTAATGCGCATGGCCGGCATCGTGGTGCGGACGCCCGCTGCGGTCAAGATGCTTCCGATTGCTGACAAGGTTCGCAGATTGTCAAGTTCGGCTGCCTGACGAGGTGTCGCGAGCGTCCATTCGTAACGAGCCTTCCCGGTCGCAAAGGCGGATTCGAGCCATCCACAGCCCGACCTCGCGTTGCCGCTGGGCGCACATTGACCAAGTGTCCGGCGCGGGCATCGTGAGGTTCTCACACGACGCCCGTCGCCACGACGCGCTTGGGCGAAACCGCCGGAACCGGCGAGCGGTCCCGCGGACGGCGCTTGCACTGGCCCGGTGCGGCTCTACCCTTGTGGGCGAAGCCCGATTGTCGGGCGCAGGAGGAGAGTACGCTTGCGGAGACAAACTAATCGCTAGGGGCCCCGCGCGGCCGGTCGCACCGACACGCCGAGGGCCGCGGATCAATCAGGAAATCAGGATTGATCCAGTTCGTCTGATCGACTTCGATGGAACCATGGTGGGCGTCGTCCCGCTCGAAGAGGGACTCGCACGCGCCGAGGACGCCGGGCTCGACCTCGTGGAGGTGTCGCCCAATGCGTCCCCCCCGGTCTGCAAGATTCTCGACTACGGCAAGTACCGTTACCGGGACCAGCGGAAGGCGCGGGAAGCCAAGAAACGGCAGCGCACGTTCGAGGTCAAGGAAGTCAAGATCAGGCCCAATATCGACGGTCACGACTACGCCGTGAAGATGCGGTCGATCACCAAGTTTCTCGACTACGGCAACAAGGTAAAGGTCACCCTCCGTTTCCGCGGACGCGAACTTGCGCACCAGGAACTCGGCGCGCAGGTGCTCGAGCGCATCCGCGGTGAACTGTCCGAACGGGTACGGATCGAACAGATGCCGTCGATGGACGGTCGCCAGATGGTGATGGTGGTTGCTCCCGTCCAGGGCCTCGGCCACGCAACTCAGGCGGTGGAGGCTTCCATCGCGGCGCGGCAGCGGACGCCCGACAGCATCGCTCCGTCAGCGGCAGCGCCGGAAAGCACGCCCGCCCCGCCGGAACCCGAGCCGACAGAGGTGGAAGCCGAGGAGCCGCTTCAGGCGCCACCACCCGACGACGAAGCCCCTCTCGCGGCGGCATCGGAGACCTGACCGGACGGGGTGTCCCCGTCGGCATCCCCTGCCGTGAACCCCAGCCTCGCCTACCTGACCTCGACCGGCGACGTGCGCATCGCGCATGTGCGCACTGCCGGCTCCGGGCCGGGCGTCGTGTTCCTGGGCGGCTTCATGTCGGACATGACCGGCACCAAGGCGACCGCACTCGAGGCATGGGCGCGCGACGGGAACCGGGCCTTCGTCCGGTTCGACTATCGCGGTCACGGCGCCTCGGAGGGATCCTTCGAGGACGGTACGATCGGCACCTGGCTCGGGGACGCGCTGGCCGTGCTAGACGGGGCCACCGAGGGTCCGCAAGTTCTCGTCGGCTCCAGCATGGGCGGCTGGATCGCCCTGCTTGCCGCGCGCGCGCGACCCGCTCGGGTCGCGGGCCTGCTCGGCATCGCGCCCGCCCCGGATTTCACGCGCCGCATGTGGCAGGAGGATTTCGGCGATGCCGAACGGGAGGCCATCCAGCGAGACGGGCGCGTGACCGTTCCGTCCGAGTACAGCGAAGACGGGTACGTGATTACCCGGAACCTCCTCGAAGAGGCCGAGCAGCACATGCTGCTGGACGCGCCCATCCCGATCCGCTGCCCCGTCCGCTTGCTACACGGCATGCGGGACGAGGCGGTGCCCTGGGAGACCTCGCTCCGGATCGCCGAACGGCTCGAGACGGACGATGTCGAGGCAACCCTTGTCGCGAGCGGCGACCACCGGCTGTCTGAGCCGACCGACCTTGAGCGAATGCTCCGCACGCTCGAGGACCTCACAAATGCGGCTTCAGTCCAAGACGGCTGAGCTGCGGGCCGCGACCCTCCACCGCCCGATCGGGCACTGCCACCAGCACATTGGCGCGGGACCTCGGCACGAATTCGGAGAACCCGCCCGCTCGCTCGCGCCGGCTCGCCTCCACGCCAATCGTCAAAGTGTCCGCTCAGCCGCTCGCGTCATCTGCGCCGCGCGCGCCGCCGTCGCGTGATGCCGGGCTTGCCATTTTGCTCGACTCGGGATCAGGTGCCGATTGGCATGATCGCCGGGGCGGTAGTGCTACTTCTACGAAGTCTCTTGACATACCAGCTAGTGGTTGCTGCCTCGCCCCGCTCGTCGGGCGACAGATCGCGCACAAGCGATTCCGATGCCGGATGCAGCCCAAAGAACCGCAGGCCTTCGTGTAAGCGCAGCGGTTACGGCCTGCCTGCCACCACCCTTCCGCCATCATCGACCGTCGACCTTGGCGAGTTTCCTGGCGGTCGACCGCCGGAACATGGTGAGGCAGGCATCCTGGCCGTCGCCGGTCAGTTCGACGGCCGCACGCCTAGGGGCCCCGTCACGCGGCTCTCGGTGATTGGGCGAGCGGGCAACAGGGGGCATCGATCCGTGAACGGACACCGATTCAACGTGACTCGATGTACGTCCTCACACCAGTGGTCCCGACGGCCCAGGATCCATTGTCAATGAGATCGGACGTCAAGCGAGCCGTGCGCCTAGGTAGCATCGCGCAGCGGATTGACATGCCGTACTCCAGGAAACCGCCCGAAATCGTGGTCAGCGGAGTACACCGTGGCGCCCCGCTCGATGGCCATGGCAGCGACGTGCGCATCGGATGTCAGGTTGCCGGCGGTCCCAACTGCGCCAAGCAGGTTACGCAGGATCGGCCAATGGTGTGCCCCGGGGCCGACCGGCTCGACAAACGGTTGATCAAGCCAGCGATCGACGAACGCGGCAGCGTCATCTGCATGCAACGGACGCTCGAAGATGCCGGGGTGAGTCGTGATCCTGAGAAAGGCGAGCAGCGATACCCACGGGAGTCCCAGGGTCACGGTTCCGGATAGCGCCTCTTCCAACCAATCGCGGGCGCGCCCGTGCGAAACCGCGTCCTGGTTGACGGCATAAATCAGCAAATTTGCGTCAACCAGAATCATTTCCTGAGCTGAACCTTACGGGCGAGCTCCTGGTCTTCCAGATGATCCGCTATCCGCAAGGCCCGGTCGAGATCGTGCTGGCCTACCAAGCCGCCAAGCGCGACAGGTTCCACGCGGTAGGTCCTGGCCGAGGCGGTAATGCGGTCGCCTTGCAGCCCCGCGCGAAGCGCCTCATTGACCACGGCCTTGAACGACCGACCCGAACGGTGCGCGATGTCCTTCAGCTGTCTCGCAATCCCATCTTCGATCGTCAACGTGGTTCGCATGCCTCCGCTCCCGTTCCTCGTTGGGTGTGCCCCTGCCGGGGAGTCATCACCGCATATAGACCTTAAGCATCATATCATCAAATCGACGTACAGTCGTGACAACGCCTCACGTTGGTCCAACATCCGGACTGCGCACGCGGCAGGTTCGCGACTCCTCGCCAGTTGCCTTTTGCAGCTCGCCGGTCTCAATCGCCTG
>JAPPBK010000064.1 GCA_026705105.1 Chloroflexota bacterium
TGCTGGAGCGGCTGCAGGAGCGCGGGCATCACGTCTACATGTGGTCGGGCTACGGCGCGCGGCGCGAGGTGGCGGACAAGCACGACCTCTGGCCGCTGCTGGCCGGGATCATGGGCAAGCCGATCTTCCAGTACCGCCAGCGCCTGCACCTGTTCACCGACATCGTGCCCGACTTCATCATCGACGACCACCGCGAGATCGTGGACGCGCTGGGCGGCGCAGTGATCAAACCGCCGCAGGAGCCGCTGGCGCGGGATCGCGAGATGGTCCGCGTCTACCGACGGATCCTGGAACACGAACGCGAGCACCGGCGTCGCTGGGCGTAGCTCTGGTCCCCTTCTCCCCCCGCTTTGCGAAAGGAGAGATGGGCACAGGTACTTCGGGATCCTGTTACTCGTCCGCCTCGCCTTCGCCTTCGAGCGACGGCAGCTCCCGCTCGACCGGGTAGCTCTCGTGGGTGGTGTCGAGCCAGCTCGTGCTCAGCCGGTCGGTCGACCAGGCGTACTCGAACAGGCGCAGATCGGGATGCAGCCAGGGCTGGTGGAGGCCGAGCTGGACGCCGTTGATCAGCGGCATCTGCCAGTGCACGGCCTCGCCGCGCAGCAGCATCTCCTGGACCTGGTGTGCGAGGTCCTGGCGGGCGCCCAGGTTGAACGTGGTCCGCATCCGCTCGATCAGCGCGTCGAGTTCGGGACTTCCGCCGCCGCTCCAGCGGCGGGAGCCTTGCGAGTGCAGCGTCTTGGACCACGTATCGGTTGGATCGGCCTGCTGCGGCACGGGTCCCCATCCGAGGAAGCAGAATCGTTCGCCGGCGCGCAACTGATCAATCGCTTCGGCAAACGGTCGATGCTCGAGTTCGACATCAATGCCGGTCGCCTCGCCGATCATCCCGCGCACGGCTTCGCCCGAACCGGGAAAGAAACCTTCGAACAGGTCGGCCGCGACCAGGGGAATCGGCGTCCCCGTCGCGCCGCCCGCGCCGGAGACCAGCGCGGCCACCTCGGCGAGGTCTGCCTCTCGGTCCTCTCGGTATCCGGGCAGTCCCGACATCAGGCGTTCGTGCAACGCCCAGCCCTCAAGGAACCAGGGCAGCGGACCCGACGCGCGGCCCTGTCCCCCGTACAGCCGCTGGATCAACCGCGGCCGATCGACGGCGAGGCCAATCGCGCGAACGATGCGCGGATCTCCGAGCGCGGCTCCAACTTCGTCCGAGAGCGGCGCGATTAACTCCACTGAGGCCGCGAGTGGAACATCGAATGTCGGATGCTCGGGATACTGTTCGCGCAGCGCATCGACCGTCTCGTTGGTCAGGGGGAAGTCGGCCCGGTCCAGCGCTGCGGCGTCGTAGAGACCGGCGATGCCGTTGGTGTCGCCGGAGGTGAGCGTGACGCCGTCGGCCCAGGCGGAGTCGGCGCGCCACCAGTTGTTCGATCGCGCCAGGGTCAGCTCGACGCCGTTGTAGAGCAGCGGCGTGTACGGTCCCGTGCCGCTGTTGAGAAACACGTCGGACGGATTGTCGCGCCAGGCATTGCCGAACTGTTCCGCCGCCTCGGGATTGGTGATCCAGGCGTACGGCGAGGCGTGCACCGAACCGAGGTAAGCGGCGTCGGGAGCGGCAGTGCTCAGGCGGATTGAACCGTCAGGTGTCGCTTCGGCGGTGGTAGTGCGGTCGTAGGCGCCGCGGCGGAAGAAATGCGGATCCGGCAATCCGTCGGCGTCGAGCGCGGACCGCTGGCGCTCGATGTTCCAGCGGATGTCCTCGGCGGTAACGCCGCGGCCGTTGGCCGGTTCGTGGTCCCAGAAGACGGCGGCGGGATCGACCCTGAAGACGTAGGTCGTTTCGTCGGGAATCTCTGGCAGCGCGCAGAGGTCGGCCTCGAGTTCCCCCGTCGATACCGAGGCCGGGCGAATCAGGCGGTTGTACATCAGGCTGTGCATCGCCTGGGTGTAGCGGTAGCGCGAGCGATGCGGATCCCAGCGGTCATGCCGCTCGACCGGCAGCGAGGCGCGGACGATTCCGCCGCGTGCAGGGCCACTCGGCGCCTCTGTCTGCGCCTCCTGCCGGCCGTCCGGCTCCGGGTCGGTCTGCTGCATCGATTGCTGTACCGCCTGCTGCTGCGGCTGATGTGGATCGGCCTGCGCGTCCTGGGGCGGATTGGACTGCTGCTGGAGCGCCGGCTCCTCGTCGTCTGAGCAGCCGACCAGCGCCAGTCCGGCCGCGCCGACGCCGGCGCGAGCGCTGGCGCGCAGCAGGGCGCGACGCGACAGGCGTGTGCGGCGCAGCGCGGTCCGGCGACCGTACGAAGGTCTCATTGACATACGCGTCATCGTATCCGCGATCTCTCTATGGGGGCATTGCGCAGTACCAATTCGATCAGCCACCTAGACGGAATGGCCGCATCGGGCGATACTTGTGCAAGCCGTTCAGATCGTCGCCGCGACTGGCGAGCGAAGGGTTGATGCGATGCCGCCTCTGGTTCCCTCCTTCATGATGCCGCAGTGGCTCAAGGACGCGCCGATTCCAATCCAGATGGCGCTGCTGCTGCCGGGCCTGATCGTGGGCAATATCCTCGCGATCGCGGTGCACGCGATCATGATCAACCTCGGCGCGGGCAATCAGCACTTGTCCTCGGCCGACGGCGGCTTCGACGCCTGGCTGCTGTGGATCATCATCGGCGCCGGCCTGTTCCTCGGCCTCGCAGCCGGTGGATTCGTCTACATCGGCGTCGGCCTGGGCGCGGACAAGGAAACCGAGGAGGCCGAAGAGGGCGAAGCCGAAAGCGGCATGCTCGAGCTGTAGCGCCCTCGCTCAAGGCGTACACACCGAAACACCCCCTCACGCGAGGGGGTGTTTCTCGTCTCGCGCAGGCGAGAGTCGCTGTAGGGACGGCGATTAGTGCGGCTAGCCCTGCAGCTCGGCGGCGAAGAAGGCCTTGAGTTTGCTCCAGGCGTCGGCGGCGGCCTCCGCGTCGTAGATGTCCGAGGTGTCGTTGAAGAAGCCGTGGTCGGAGTCCGGATACATGTGCAGCTGGTTACGTACGCCGGCGCCGTCGAGCGCCGTCTGCAGGCCCTCGACCACCTCGGCGTTGATCCACTCGTCGCGGCCGGCGAAGAAGCCCATCACCGCGCCCTGGATGTTGCCGGCGTTGCCCAGGCCCGCACCGGGCACGCCGTAGAACGGCGCGGCGGCGGTCACGGCCGGGTTGTTCATCGCCAGCAGCAGCGACATCCCGCCGCCGAGGCAGAAGCCGGTCACGCCGATTCGCTCAGCGCGCACGTCGTCACGCGCCTGCAGCGCAGCTACCGCCCCGGACATGTCGACCAGCGCGTTGGGTTCCTGCAGCGACATCATCAGCTTCTGCGCTTCGTCCGGTTCGGCCGTGACCGAACCGTGGAAGAGGTCGGGCGCGAGCGCGACATAACCCTCAGCCGCGATCCGGTTGGCGATGTCGCAGATGTTGGGGTTGAGCCCCCACCACTCCTGGATCACGACGACGCCCGGGAAGGGCCCGCCCTCGACAGGTCGTGCCAGGTAGCCGGAGGCGCTGCCGCCGTTGGCGGGGAACTGGATGTGTTCGTGGGCGAGGATGGCCATTGGACTGGTCCCTTCCTGGGTCTGCGGTCTGTGGGGGAAGCCCCCCTCTGTCACTACGTGACATCTCCCCCCGCAAAGCGGGGGGAGAGAGGGAGCGCCGTTAGCGGGGGGCCTGGCTGGGCCAGGGGTTCTTCTGTGAGCCGAGGTAGGAGTGCGCGGCGACGCGGTCGAGCTCGTCCAGCGTGAAGCCGGTGCCGGAACCGTAGACGGCGGCCTCGACCGTGGGCAGCGAGTACATGCCGACCTCGTTGCCCCAGACGAGGAAGTCGCGGCCGTTGATGTTGGCGGCGGCGTCGGTGCAGAGCCAGACGGTGAAGGGCGAGACGTTCTCGGGCGCCATCATCGCCTCGCGGTCGGCGCCAAAGTCGATGTCGCCGGCGTCGCCGGCGGCCAGTCCCGCCTCGCGGGCGCGGCGCTGGGCCTCGGCCAGCTCCTCGGTCAGGGTCAGGCGAGTGCCGGCGCGCGGCCGGATCGCGTTGGCGGTCACGCCGTAGCGGCCGAGGTCGCGGGCCAGCGTGCGGGTCAGGCCGACGATGCCTTCCTTGGCCGCGGCGTAGTTGGCCTGGCCCATGTTGCCCAGGCCGGACTCGGACGAGGTGTTGACGATTCGCCCGGAGCGCTGCTGGCGGAAGACCTGCGAGGCGAACTTGGTCACCGTGAAGTGGCCCTTGAGGTGGACATCGACGACTACGTCCCACTCTTCCTCGGTCATGTTGAAGACCATCCGGTCGCGCAGGATGCCGGCGTTGTTGATCAGGATGTCGAGCCGCCCGAATGCGTCGAGCGCCTGCTGGACCATGCGCTCGCCGGCGTCCATGTCGGCGACCGAGTCGTAGTTGGCCACCGCGTCGCCGCCGGCCTCCTTGATCGCGCTGACGACCTCGTCGGCCGGTCCGGCCTCGCCGTCCAGTTCGCCGCCCTGCGAGCCGCCGTAGTCGTTGACCACGACGCGCGCGCCCTCGGAGGCGAGCAGCAGCGCATGTCCGCGGCCGATCCCCCGTCCCGCGCCGGTCACGATCGCGACGCGGCCTTCGAGTCGATCACCCATGATTGGGTCCTTTCCGGATGCTGTCGGTTCCGCAGGCAGGATACAAGGCGGGCGCCGACTTGACGGAACGAGGAACTCCTTGCTAAAGCGGTAGTGGCGGTTTGACAGGCGATTCTTCTGGACAGAGGGTTTGATGGTGACGACATCTGCGGCGCCCGCGGCGGCGCCGGTTCCCTGGTTGGCCGAGCGGGACAGCGGCGCTGGCGTGGACGAACGACAGTCGCGGGCAGCGCCGGCCGAGGCCTCGACGCGAGCGGTCGCCTGCACCATTCTGACGCCGTCGGGCGCGCTTCTGGCCCGGGCGATGGTGCGCCCGCGACCGGCCTCGCTGCCGGCCGACAGCTACGCGGTTGAGGTCAGCGAGGTCAGGCCGCAGGGCGCGCTCGAGCCGCTGCTGCGCACCAATCCGCAGGTGGTGCTGCGCATGCCGCACGAGGCGCAACTGGCGCTGCGGATTGACCACATCCTTGGCCCGCGTCAGCACCGCGTCTACTACCTGCAGACGCTGTCCGTCCAGGGCGACTAGGATTGTTGCAGCAGCACAGCTTCTGGAAACGGGACAGTGATGGATTTCGTCGAGCTTGCGTCGGGGCTGGAGTTCCCCGAGGGCCCGATCGCGATGGACGACGGCTCGGTCCTCTTGACCGAGATCGCCCGGGGCACGCTCACGCGGGTCACGCCTGACGGCCGGGTCGAGGTCGTGGCCGAGACCGGCGGCGGGCCGAACGGGGCCGCCATCGGCCCGGACGGGCATGTCTGGATCACGAACAACGGCGGCTTCGAGTGGGATCGTACGGGCGGCCGCCTGCTGCCCGTCGGACAGGCGCGCGACTACCGCACGGGCTCGATCCAGCGCGTGAATCCCGCGAGCGGCGCGGTCGAGACCGTCTACACCGAGTGCGACGGCGTGCCGCTCAAGGGTCCGAACGACATCGTCTTCGATGCGGCGGGCGGCTTCTGGTTCTCGGATCTGGGCAAGAACCGAGAGTACGACCGCGATCTGGGCGCGCTCTACTACGCGACGACGGACGGCAGCCGCATCTCCCGCGCCGTCTTCCCGATCCCGGGCGGCGCCAACGGCGTCGGCCTGGCCCCGGGCGACACGCACGTCTACATCGCCGAAACCCCGACCGGTCGGCTGTTCGGCTGGGAGATCGCCGAGCCCGGCGTGCTGGCCGCGGACGACGCCGCAGCCGGCTTCAACGCCTTCATCGCCAACGCCGGCGGCTATACGCTGTTCGACTCGCTCGCGGTGGAGGAGTCGGGCAACGTCTGCGTGGCGACGATCGGTCCGGGCGGGGTGACGGTCATCGATCCGGCCACGGGCGAAGTGGAGCATGTCGCCGTGGGCGACGATCCGCTGACGACCAACATCTGTTTCGGCGGTCCCGAGATGCGCACCGCCTACATCACGCTGTCGACCACGGGACGGCTGATCTCGTGCGAGTGGCCGCGTCCGGGCCTGAGGCTCAACTTCAACGCCTGACTACGGAGTTTCCAGGCGCAGGTCGGACCGTCAGGGCGGCGAATCGCGGTCGGCGGCCGCTTGTTCGCTGTGGGAGGCGCGGATAGCATGCGGGCAGCGCCGCGCTCGGATTCGCGGGGAGGGGAGCAGGGATGGAACGGTTTGCCGGTCTGCTTGAGCAACTGCCGCGCCACCAGGGCGAGATGCTGCGGGCGCTGCACCTGGCGCAGGAAGAGTTGGGCTGGATCTCGCGCGACGCGATCCGCCTGATAGCCCGTCACCTGCGGGTGTCCGAAGCTCAGGTCTACGGACCGGCCACGTTCTACTCGGAGTTCCGCTTTTCACCGCCGCCCCGCACGCTCGTGACCTGGTGCTCGGGGCCGTCCTGCCGGGTGGTCGGCGGCGACCGCGTGCGGCGCATCTTCGAGGCCGAGTTCGGCTGCCGGCTGGGCGAGAACACCGAGGACGACGCGCTGGGGCTCTGGCTGGGCCAGTGCAACGGCACCTGCGAGCGCGCGCCGATGGTCTGGATCAACGGCCGCGTAGCCGGCCCCTTGACGATGCTGGAGACGGTCAAGCTGGCCCGGCGGCTGAAGCAGGGCGAGGATCCGATTGCCTGGCCCGAGCGGCCGATCAAGATCGCGCCGGCCACGTTCGTCGAGGCCGAGGCGACCTACGGCTCGGAGCACGGCACATCTCACGGCACTGGGCACGACACTGGGCACGGCACCGGGCACGACGGGGTGAGCGAGGAGGCGGGCCGATGAGCAGCATCTACGAGGAACTGCGCGAGGCGGCGGAGCTGGCGGCGGCGCCGCGCCGGTCGCCTGCGCGTCCATTGATTCGGGTCGATCTCTCGACCTCGTCGATCGCGGCCGAGGCCGACCGGCTCTGGGAGGCGCTGGAGCCGCTGGCCGCCGCCCACGACGCCGAACTGATGCGGGTGGGCACGCTGGGTCTGTCCTGGCTCGAACCGGTGGTCGAGGTGGAGCGTCCGGACTTGTCCGCAGCCGCCTCTGGCGGGGGCGCGGTCGTCTACGGTCCGGTGCGGCCGGAAGATGCGGCAGACTTCCTCACGGCGGCGCTGGGCGACAATCCGGCCGAGGACGCGGCCGGGTGGCTGATCGGCGCGCGCACGGCGTCTGCCGGTATCGCCCCGCTCTCCGCTCACCCGTTCTGGGGCCCGCAGGAGCGGCGCCTGATGCGGGTAATGGGCGTGATCGATCCGGAGTCGCTGGACGAAGCGATCGCCGAGGGCGCCTACGAGGCGCTGGACCGCGCCGTGACGATGGAGCCGATGGCGATCTGCGACCTGGTCCTGGCCGCCGGCGTGGGCGGCCGCGGCGGCGGCGGCTTTCCGGCCGGACAGAAGTGGAAGTTCCTGCTTGGCGCGCCGGGCCCGACCAAGTACCTG
>JAPPBK010000019.1 GCA_026705105.1 Chloroflexota bacterium
CCCGCAACGCCTTCGAGCAGGGCTGGACCTCGATCAAGCTCTACTTCATGGTCGGACTGCCGACCGAGACCATGGCCGACGTGGAAGGCATCGTCGACTGGGCCGCCCAGGTCAAGCAGATCGGCCGCCAGATCGTCGGCAACCGCGCCCGCGTCCGCGTCTCCACCTCCAACCACGTACCCAAGGCCCATGCCCCCTTCCAGTGGGCCCGACAGGAAACCCCCGCCGAACTCGAACCCAAGCACCGGTTGCTCAAGCAGATGACCCGCAGGGCCCGCCTCGACCTGAGCTGGAACGATCCGCAGGAATCAATCCTCGAAGGCGTGCTCTCGCGCGGCGACCGACGCCTCGCGCCCGTGATCGAGACCGCCTGGCGCAACGGCGCGCGCTTCGACGCCTGGAGCGAACACCTCCGCGAGGACCTCTGGTGGGACGCGATGGCGCAGCACGGCCTCGATCCCGCCTTCTACTGCCACCGCGAGCGCGACCTCTGGGAACGCTTCCCCTGGATGCACATCGCCTCCGGCGTTTCCGAGGCCTTCCTACGCAAGGAGTGGCAGCGTACCTGGAAGGAACTCACCACCGCCGATTGCCGCGACGGCTGCAACGTCTGCGGCATGGAGCACGCCGCGCAGCTCTGCGAACTCAAGCTCGGCGATCTGATCGCCACACGCCGAGCGACATCCGACGAACTGATCAGCGTCTTGTAGGAAACTTGTAGGGAGAAAGAGGCCGGCAGCTTATGTCACGAGACGTTCTCGAACATCTCATCTGGAGCCTCGACCAATCTTTCCAGGAAAAGAAGGAACACTCCCTCATCCAGAATCTCTCGTCGGTCACGACCGACGACCTCGACGAGGTTGTGCCCGGCGGCGGCCGCACGATGCGGGACCTGATCGTCCACTGCGCGACCGTCAAGTTCATGCACGCCAATCACGCCTTCGGCGACGCCAGCGCCACCTTCTGGAACACCTGGGAGGGAGACGAGCCGGTCAGCGAGGCCTCGTTCGAAGACCTGCTGGAATGGCTCGAAGAGGCCCACGAACAGGTGATCAACGCCGTCAAGGACCTGAGCGCCGACAGCGAACTCGACGCCCTGCGCCCCACCTATTGGGGCGAAGAGTGGGAGACGCGCCGCATCCTCGACGCCATCGCCGTCCACGATGTCTACCACGCCGGCGAAATCAATCACCTGCGCGCGCTCATCCACCAGGTCCAGTAGAACCTGCGTTGATTCCCTCTCGCCCCCGCATTGCGCGGTGAGATGCCGTAGGCAGAGGGGGGGCACGCGTCAGAACCGAAGCAAGCTCTCGAATCGCTCCGCCTCGCCGCTCGGCCCCACGATCGCCAGGCGCAACTCGTCCTCGCGCAAGTACTCGTTGGCGACTCGCTGAATGTCCTCGAGCGTCACCGCCTGGTAGTCCTCGTACACCTCATCGACGGTTCGCAACTCGCGGTGCAGCAACAACTGCCCGCCGTTCCAGGCCGAGACGGCGCGGCTGTCCTCCATGCCCATCAGCATCCGGCCGGCAGTCAGACGTTTGGTCCGGTCGAGTTCATCGGACGTGACGCCGTCGCGCATCCGCGACAGCTCGCCCAGCGTCGCCGCAAGCGCCTGCTCCACGTTCTCGGGGTCGACACCCATCGAGACCTGGATGGCGCCTGTGTCTCGGTACAGCGCCAGCGCCGCGCCAACGTCGTAGGCCAGTCCAAGTTCCTCGCGCACCTTGAGGAACAGCCGCGAGCTCATGCCGTCGCCGAGCATCGCCGTCATCAAGCCCAGCGCAAACCGATCCGGGTGGCGCGATGTCAAGCCCGGCAGCCCGATTGAGACCTGGGATTGCTCCGTCTGCTTGACCCGAAGCGCCACGCGCTCGTCGCGGTCTTTCAGATCGACGGCGAGCCGCGCATTGGCCGAAGACTCTGCCCAACCGTCAGTCAGTTCCGCCACCCGCGACGAGACCGCATCCGGATCAACGTCTCCGGCGACCGAGAGCAACGCGTTCGCGGGCGAGTACTGCGACTTCCAGTACCCGACTGCGTCTTCGTAGGGAATCGAGCGGACCGACTCCGGCGTACCGGCGATGTCGCGTCCCATCGGCGTGCCGCGCCACATCACCTCGGCCAGCAGCTCGGCGACCAACTGATACGGAGAATCCTCAACCTGAGCCAGCTCCTCGAGGATGACCGAGCGCTCTTTCTCCAGCTCCTGCCGATCGAACCTCGGACGGCAGACCATATCGACGATCACGTCGACTGCCGTCCGCCACTCCGGACCGGGCACTTTCGCGTAGTAGACGGTCAGTTCCCGGTCGGTCGCCGCGTTGACGTATCCGCCAGCGCCCTCGATGGCGATTGAGATGTCGCTGGCCGATGGGTGCAGTTCCGAACCCTTGAACAGGCAGTGCTCGACCATGTGCGAGACCCCGGCCAGTTCGTCGCGCTCGTACTGCGAACCGGCGCCGACATAGAACGACACCGTCGCCGAGCGAGCCGAGGCCATCGGCTCGGCGATGATCCGCAGTCCGTTGTCCAGGATCTCTGTCCGCCGGGCGGCGGCAGCCTCGGCGGCCACTACGCCGCACTCCAGGCTGTGTCGCCCGATGCGTCGTCGCGAACAATCGTATGCGCCATCGCGCCCGCGACGAACTCGTCAATCGACGCGCCGATCGTCGTGTTGTCGCCATGCCCGTTGAATGTCAGCGTGTCCTCCGGCAGACCGTAGAGTTTCGTCACGATTGAGCGGACCTCCTGCGTCACCTGCGGCATCCCCCGCGTATTGCCCGGCCCGCCCGGAAACAGTGTGTCGCCCACCACGCAGTACGGATCGTCCGCATCGGCGATGAAGTAGGACACCGATCCTGTCGTATGACCCGGCGTGTGCAAGACCTCCAGCTCCGACCCGCCCAGCAGGATCGTCTCGCCGCCCTGCAGGTGGATGTCGATCTCGAGTTCGGTCTCCAGCCACGGATGCTGCTCATCGGCCACGGTGTCCGACGTATGCATGTAGAACGGCACGTTGGGACCCAGCCGCTCCCGCAACTCGTGATACGACTTGATGTGGTCGGGATGCGAGTGCGTGAACAGCACCATCTTCGGCGTCGCGCCCGATGCTTCGACCCCGGCCATCACCAGCTCGTGCTGCGCCACGGCGTCGATGATCGCCGCGTCGCCCGTGCCTTTGTCAACCAGCACAAACGCGTTGTTCTCGAACGGACCCCAGGACATCTGCATCACCACCGTCCGCCAATACACTCGCAACAGACGCGACTCCGCGTGCAGTTCCATGCTCACGTCGCACCCCAATCCATCAGCGCAATCGGACGCTCTCCGATAGTGTCCGCAGTGTAGCCAGCGCGCAGGTACTTCCATGACCCATCAGACGCCGATTGACGCGCTTCGCGAGGTGATGCCCCTCAGCGCAGCCGCCAACGAGGATGGCGTGCTCCGGATCGGCGGCTGCGACGTCCGCGAACTCGCCCGTGAGTTCGGTACCCCGCTCTACATCTACGACGAACACACCATCCGTCAGACCTGCCGCGAATATCTCCGCGACTTCCAGTCGCAGATGCCCGGCGCGCGCGCACATTACGCCTCAAAAGCGTGGCTCAGCCCGGCCCTGGTGGAGATCCTGGTCGAAGAAGGCTTCGGCCTCGACGTGGTCTCTGCCGGCGAGCTGCACGTGGCGCTCGCCGGGGGCATGGAGGCCGAACAGATCGGCTTCCACGGCAACGGCAAGACGCCGGCCGAACTCGCGTACGCGCTCGACTCCGGCGTCGGACGGATCATCGTCGACAACGACGACGAACTCGCACTGCTCGACGACCTGACCCGGTCCCGCGCGACCGAGCAGCAAGTCATGCTGCGGATCACGCCCGGCGTCGACGCGCAGACACACGAGAAAACCACGACTGGTCTGCGCGACAGCAAGTTCGGCTTCCCGCTTCCCTCGGGTCAGGCCGAGTCGGCGTTGGTTCGAGCGCTTGAGGCTCCATTCCTCGACGTCACCGGCTTCCACATCCATCTCGGCTCGCCGCTGTTCAACATCGAACCCTACGCCGACGGCATCGCCACGATCGGCGAGTTCGCCGCCCAAATGAAACAACGCCACGGCTACGAGTGGCGCGAGTTCTCGCCGGGCGGCGGCATGGCGCTGTCCTACACGGCCGACCGCACGGCGCCCGCCTCGGAACGCTATGCCGCCAGGATCGCCGACGCGATCCACACCGCCTGCGACACGCACGGCCTGCCGATGCCCGATGTCCACATCGAACCGGGCCGCTCCGTCGTCGGTCGCGCCGGCGTCGCCCTCTATTCCGTCGTCAGCCGCAAGCACATTCCCGAGACCCGCGCTTATGTCACGGTCGACGGCGGCATGGCCGACAACATTCGTCCCGCCATGTACGAATCGAAGTACGAGGCGGCCGCCGCCGAGCAAATGCACACGATCCCCAGCCTGACCGTCACCGTCGCCGGCAAGTTCTGCGAGTCGGGCGACGTCCTGGTCCGCGATGCGCTGTTGCCCTCGCTGCAACTCGGCGAGCTGATCGCGATCCCCGCCTCAGGCGCCTATCAGATCGCCATGGAGAGCAACTACAACCTCGCCCTGCGGCCTGCCATCGTGATGGTGCAGGATGGGGATGCCCGGCTCGTGCGGCGGCGCCAGACGCTCGACGATCTGCTACACCTTGAACTCTGATGACCACTGCCATCACAGACGGATCGGCGCCGCCCGACGCCAACTGGGGACCCCACGCGCACACCCCTGCCGGACGCAGCCTCAGCGCGATGATCGGCTCCGATCGCCTGCCCCATGCCCTGTTGATATCGGGACCGGCCGGCGTCGGTAAGCGAGACCTGGCGATTCGCACGGCGCAGGCGCTGCTCTGCGAGTCGGACGGCCGTGCACTTGGACCGTGCCGAAGCTGCCGCACCTGCCGCCGACTGCACGATCCCAGCCAGCCGGCCCTGGAACCGCAGCACACCGATGTCGAGGTGGTCGGTCCCGGATCCCTCTGCGCCGACGCGAATCATGATCATCGCAACACGCGCACGGTTGGCATCTGCGTGGTCAGGCGGATCGAGCACGACACCACCCTGGCGCCCTTCGAAGCCGATCGCCGGATCATCATCATCGATCCCGCCGATGCGCTCACCTCGGACGCCGCCGATGCGTTCCTCAAGACGCTGGAGGAACCACCCAGCGGCGTGCACTTCATCCTGCTCACTACGCAGGAGGCCGCACTCTCCGAGACGATCCGCTCCCGCTGCCGCAGCGTGAGGCTGGCTCCACTGCCGATTGGCTCGCTCGACACGCGCCTGGACGAATGGGCCCGGGCCGCCGGGACTGCAGCACCCGAGCAACCAGAACGCCGAACCGAGCTCCTGCGCCTGGCCCGCGGGCGTCCGGGCTGGCTGCAGGCGAACCTGAGTGCGGGCGATCCGGTCACCCTCCGCGCCGCACAGATCGATGACGCCGTCCGCATTGCCAACGCCGACCGCTCCGAACGACTCAACTGGTCCGAGCAGCTCGCCGGACGATCGGCGACCGCGCAGTCTGTCGCCAACGTCGAACTGATCCTCGATGCCTGGACCGATTGGTGGCGCGACCTCTGGCTCTGCCTCGGCCGCAGGAATGAGTCGCTGACGCACACATCGCAGACGGAACGAATCGAACAGATCGCGCCAATGTACGATCAACAGCACATCACCCAGTTTCTGGAGCAGATTCAACGCACTCGCGCACTCATCCAACAGGGCGTCAATGCCCGCCTCGCGCTTGATGTGCTGCTGCTCGCTATTCCCGTCGCCAGGACTTCTTCATGAACCAGGACTCAGCACCCGCAGACGAGCCGGCGGAGTCCGCGCCGCACGCCAACGCGCCGACGCCGGACACCGCGGACGACCGCGTCGTGATTGGCATACGGACTCGAGAGGCCGCGCGCATCTACCACTTCTCCGCACCCCGGGGTCAGGTGTTCGTCGGTGATTATGTCGTGGTCGACCGCGCGCGCGGTGATCAACTCGCCCGCGTCGTCACGGTTCCCGACGACGATGCTCCCGACAAGGCGGTGCCGCGAGACGTGCGTCCCATCGTGCGCCTGGCCGATGCCGCCGACCGCGATCGCGCCTCGGCGCAGGCGGAGAGGGCAGACGAGATTCTGCAGGAGATGCGCAGCTCCTCCGTGCGCGACAATCTCGGCCTCTACCCGGTTGCCGTGGAACTGAACCTCGCCGGCGACCGCGGTTCGGCCTGGTTCCAGGCGCCCGACCACGTCGACTTCCGTCCCATGCTCGAGGACATCGAGCACAGGTACGACGTGTCCTTGCAGATGCAGCAAGCCAACCAGCGCGAGCGTGCGCGGCTTGTCGACGGTTATGACATCTGCGGGCTTCGGCTCTGCTGCTCCAGCTGGATGACCGACTTCCCGCACGTCGGAATCCGCGTCGCCAAGGACCAGGACCTGTCCCTCAACCCGGACAGCATCTCCGGTGTCTGTGGACGCTTGCTCTGCTGTCTGACCTTCGAGCACGAGGTCTACCGCGAGATGCGCGGCACGCTGCCGCGCGTCGGCAAGCGGGTCAGCACCCCGGCCGGGATGGGCAAAGTAATCAAGCTGAACGTCCTGCAGCAGAAGGTCACGATCGCGCTCGACGATCATCCCCAGCGCGTGGACGTGCCGGCCGAGGAAATCGGCCTCGCCGTCCGGCCCGAGGATGCGCCCAACCAGGCGCTGATCGACGCCGAGCGCGAGCAGCAGGCCGCCGATGAACAGGCCGCAGCCCTGCGTCGCGCCGCCGCACCGGCGGTCGACCCATCCGCACCGGAGCCGGCGGACGCGTCCGACGATTCGAGTGCGGCCGATCCGACCTCTGACGCGCCCAAACGACGACGACGACGCCGCTCGCGCAAGCCTAAGGCCGACGGCCGACTCGCCGACCGACCTGCCGATGCGGACTCTTCCGAGAGATCTCGCGACGATGAGGCCGGAGCCGGACAGCGCAAGCGCTCCCGCCGACGACGCCGGCGCAACAAGGCGCAGGTGGTCAACCAGGAACGCGGGGAGTCCGAAGGCGGCGCCGACCAAACGGGACCGCAGTTGCAGCGGCGCGAGGACGATGGCGGGTCGTCCCGCCGGCGTCGCCGTTCGCGGCAACCGGTCAACCACCCCGAACCTCGTGAAGGAGGCGGCGACTCCGCGGACTGAGCCGAACTCAGATGCCGAAGTCGTCGTCGCTGTCGTCGCTCGACTCCACCCCGCCGGACATGACGGTGGCGAGCGCCTCGAGTTGCTCCTCGTCGTACCAATGAATAACGATCCGCCCGCCGCCCGATCGGCCTCCCGACGCGGATCGCACTTCTACCTTGGTCCCCAGCGCAGACTCCAGGCGGCGAACCGCACCGAGCATCGCGGCGCTGGCGACCTGCGGCTCGCGCGTTCGCTCAGGCCGGGCCAGCGCGCGCACCGCGTCCTCCAGCCGACGCACGGTCCAGCCGGCTTCCA
>JAPPBK010000150.1 GCA_026705105.1 Chloroflexota bacterium
ACGGCATCCTGCGCGAGCGGATGATCTTCAACATGACCGAGGACGAGTGGGACGGCCTCGTCCGCGCCCATCTCAAGGGCTGTTTCGCTCCGACCAAGTTCGCCTCGATCTACTGGCGCGCCAACCGCGACGGGGCGCAGCGGCGGATCATCTACTTCACCTCCGACGCCGGCATCCGCGGCGCAGCCGGTCAACCCAACTATTCCGCCGCGCACGCGGCCAAGCTCGGCCTGATGCGCTCCAACGTCGGCGCGCTGGGACGCTACGGCGTGACCACCAACTGCATCGCGCCGGGCGCGTCGACGCGGATGACCGACCGCGGGCGCGGCGTTGACGCTTCCGAAGCGGCGCCCTCCGAGTCGGCCGCCGGCACGGCGCGAGACCCGAAGAATGTTGCGCCGATCGTGGCCTGGCTGGCCTCGGACCAGTCCGACGCCGCCAACGGGCGCATTTTCGGCGCAAGCGGTCACCGGATCTCGTTGTTCTCGGAGCCGGTACTCGAGCGCTACCTGCACTTCGACGACCACAAGATCGACATGGACACGCTCTTCGAACTGTGGCCGCACACCCTCGGCGCTGGAGGCTTCCCCCGCAACAGCATCCGTCCCGGGCTCGTCTGATCGCGGGAAGCAGCAGCTTATTGCAACTGATTGCAATAAGCGCCGATTGGACATAGTCTGACCTCGCGCTTGTCACGGAGGTCAGACCATGTTGGGTCTCGATGTACGCCGGCTTCTCGCTGTGTGTTTCGCCAGCCTGCTGCTGTTCGCTGCCGCAGCCTGCTCCGACGACGCGGAGACCGACAAGTTCCTGGTCGTCACGACGGTCGCGCCGCTGCGCAACATCATCGAAGAGGTCGGCGGAGACCGGATCTCCGTGATTGCGCTGGTTCCGGAAGGCACCAACAGCCACACGTTTGATCCGCCGCCGTCTGCAGTCGGGCACATCGAGCGCGCTCAACTCATCGTGATCAACGGTCTGAACCTCGAACTGCCAACCCTTGAGCTTGCCGAAGCGAACGCATCCGACGACACGCCGATCGTGCTCCTGGGCGACTTGGCCGTATCGCCCGACGAATACGTCTTCGACTTCTCCTTCCCGGAGGAGGGCGGCAACCCCAATCCGCACCTCTGGACTGCGCCGGACCAGGCGGTCAAGTATGTCGAGATCGTGCAGTCAGAGCTATCGAAGGTCGATCCGGATGGCGAGGAGTACTACAGAGCCAATGCCGAGCGCTTGATTGAGCGGCTGTGGGAGTTGGACGAGGCTATCGCGGCCGCGACGCAGACGATTCCCGAAGCGCATCGCAAGCTGATCACCTATCACGACTCGTTCCCCTACTTTGCTCCGCGCTACGGACTGGAAGTGATCGGCGCAGTGCAGCCGTCCGATTTCTCCGAGCCATCGCCGCGCGAAGTCGCGGACCTGATTGCGCAGGTGCGGGCCGCCGGCGTGCCCGCCATCTTTGGTTCGGAGGTGTTTCCCTCCGAAGTGCTGGACACCATCGCCGCCGAGGCCGGGGCCGTGCAAGTCTCTACCCTGTCAGACGACGACTTGCCCGGAGAGCCCGGCGACGTGGAGAACACCCTGGTGGCGATGATGGTTGAAAATGTCCGCACCATGGTTACGGCGCTGGGCGGGGACGCGTCCGCACTGGACGGCTTCGATGTAGGCAGCACGTGGCGACCATCGGAGTAAACGAACTGGTTCGGTTGGACGGCGTGGCTCTGGGCTATGAGGGCCTCGTCGCCCTGCGCGATGTCAACCTGCGGATCGAGCCGGGCGAGCTGATTGGCATCGTCGGACCCAGCGGGAGCGGCAAGACGACGCTGTTGCGGGCGCTGCTCGGTCAGACCGAAATCTACGCCGGCGACGCGCTCGTCGCCGACAACACGCGCGTCGGCTACGTACCCCAGGTCGAGACGGTCGACTGGAACTTCCCCATCACGGTGGAGCAGGTGGTGCTGCTCGGGCGATGGCGGACCCGGCGCTGGCTGCCCTGGGTCACTCGATCCGACCATGATCGGGCGCACGAAGTGATGGAACAGCTCGGCATTGCCGAGTTCGCACACCGGCCCATCCGCGCCCTGTCCGGAGGCCAACAGCAGCGCTCCTTCCTGGGCCGAGCGCTGGTTGGCTCGCCGGATCTGCTTTTGCTGGACGAACCGACCTCCGGCGTCGATATCAAGACCCGTCACGAAATCCTCCACCAACTGGTTGAACTGAACGCGGCGAGTGTCACCGTCGTGCTGACCACGCACGATCTCAACGGCGTCGCATCACACCTCCCGCGATTGATCGCGCTCGGCGAAGAGACGGTGCTGGCCGACGGTCCGCCGTCCAAGGTGTTGCAGCCCGACGTGCTCGAACGCGCCTATGGTCAGCCGATGCTGGTCGTACGCAGCGGACACGAGACCTACGTGCTGCCGGTTCCAGAGGAGGCGCCGGGCGCGCACGAGGGCGATGCCGTGCCGCTCGGCGAGGTCGAGGTGATTGCCGCGCCGGACCACGACGATGCTTGAACCGTTCGAGTTCGGCTTCATGCAGCGCGCAATGGTCGCCGCCGCGCTGGTCGGAGGCGTCACCGCCGCCGTGGGCGTCTTCGTCATCCTGCGGCGGCTTGCCTACATCGGCCACGGACTCGCGCACAGCATCTTCGGCGGGGCAGTGGTCTCGTTCACGCTGGGCATCAACTTCTTTCTCGGCGCGAGCATCTGGGGCGCGTTCTCGGTCTTCTTGATCAACCAGGCGGCGCGGCGGCGACAGATCGGCGGCGACGCGGCGATCGGGATCATCACGACCGCCGCCTTTGCCATCGGCATCGCCGTGATCTCGCGCGCCAGGAGCTTCACACGAGACTTCGAAGCGGCGCTGTTCGGAGAGATCCTCGGCATCACCTCACAGGACCTGTGGATGACCGCCGGCATGGTCTTGCTGATTTCCGTCGTGCTCTTTCTCTTCTGGAAGCAACTGGTGTTCATCACCTTCGACCAGGATGTCGCTACCTCGTACGGCATTCCCGTGCGCTGGGTCGAAGCGATCTTCTCGCTGGTCCTCGCCGCGACCGTAGTGGCGGCGCTGCAGGTCCTGGGCGTCACCCTGATCGCCGCGGCGCTGGTGATCCCGCCTGTCGTGGCGCGCATGCTGACCGATTCCTTCCCGCGCATGTTCCTGATCGCCGTCGCGTTGGGCGCAGTCACCGGGTTCATCGGCGTCTATGTGTCCTGGTTCGTCGATGTGTCGTCGGGCGCGACGGTCGTGCTGGTCCAGGCGGCGGTGTTCGCCCTGACCCTGCTCTGGGGCGCGATTGAATCGAGGCGCGGCCGCAGCGCCACGCGCCGCGCCGAGCGACTGGCCGGTCTCGAACGCGCGCTCAACGACTGAGCGCTCGACGGTTGGTTCACCGAAGCTCTCTAGACTTGACATATGGTCAGCGACTCCCGGCACGTCCCGCCCGATCCCCTGGACGATGCGCTGCCGCTGTTCGATCTCGCCGCGCTGGAAGAGGGACAACCGCCGCTCGATCCCGAGACCCTCGTACGTGTTTCCCAGGCGCTGGCCGAAGTGGAGGGGCGATCCGAGCGCGGCTGGCTGTCCGACTGGCCCGCAGAGCAGAGCCAAACAGCGCCGCCCCCGCTCGCTCCTGAGCCGCCGGCGCCGCTGGAGTCGCTCCTTGAACCCGACGCCGACGATCTTTCGGGAACGCGATCTCGACGCGTCGAGCCGAGCGAACCTCCCGCCCTGACCGGATTGAGCCACGAGGACGTCGCGCAACGCGTGCTCGATGGACGCGTCAACCAGGACACGTCGAAGCAGCGCGGCGACATCGACGTCATCGTTTCCAATGTCTTCACCTACTTCAACCTGGTGCTGTTCGGGCTGATCGGCATCCTGCTCGTGCTGGCCGTGACCGAGCGGAAGACCGACCACCTCCAGGACGCGGCGTTCGTCGGCATGGTTGTCCTCGCCAATGTGTTGGTGGGGACGTTCCAGGAGCTGCGCGCCACGCGCAAGCTGCGCCAGCTCGTCGCCCTGACCGCGCCGACGGCGACCGTGGTGCGCGACGGCGAGGAGGTTGAAGTGCTGGCGACCGACGTGGTCGAGGACGACCTCGTCGTCCTGCGCAGCGGCGATCAGGTCGTTGCCGACGGTCCCGTGGTCTGGGCCGTGGCTGAGCTGGACGAGTCGATCCTCACCGGAGAGACCAGCTCGGTTCGCCGAGGGCCGGGCGACGATCTTGAGTCGGGCGCGTTCTGCGTCGGCGGCTCGTGCTACTACCGCGCCGCCCGCGTCGGCGACCAATCCCGCGCCGTGCGCGAGACCCGCGACGCGCGCGAGTTGACCCGCACCGAGACTCCGCTGCAACTCCGTTTCAAGCGCATTCTCGACGGCCTGATTGTCGCCACCGCGATACTCGGGTTGCTGATCCTGATCTCCTTCCTGATCACCGGCCGCGAGTTCGATGAGGCGGTCAAGGCGACCATCGCGACCGCGACATCCGTCGTGCCCGAGGGGTTGATGCTGGGCTTCACCGTCGCCTTTGCGGTCGGCGCGCTGCGCGTGTCCCGGCTCGGCGCAATCGTGCAAGACAATACCGCCGTCGAAGCGCTCAACTATCTCGACACGATCTGCCTCGACAAGACCGGCACCATCACCGCCAATCGACTGCAGGTCGACGACATTCGCTGGGCGCCGGGCGGACACACGCTGGCCGGTTGGTTGGGCGCCTTCGCCGTCTCGACCTCGGCCAACAACCGCACCGCCCAGGCACTCGCGGCAGCATTCGCGCCGCAGGCGAACGGCGCAGAGTCGGTGGCAGAGGAGCCATTCAACTCAGAGCGCCGCTGGAGCGCCGCGCGTTTGCGGTTGGGCGGCGAGGATCGGGTATTCGTGCTCGGCGCGCCTGAACGCTTGCTGGGCTCGGAGGGCGATGACTCCGAGGTCCGGGACGAGCTGCTCGCGGAGTACGAACGCGCCACCGAGCGGGGGCTGCGTGGCGTCGTCTTCGCCGAGGCCGCCGCCATGCCCGACGCCGAGAGCGACTCCCTGCCCCGCCTGCGAATCGTCGCGCTGATCACCGTCGCCGACGAACTGCGCCCGGAGATCGCGAACGCCTTCCGCATGATGAAGGAGCTCGAGATCGAACCGAAGATCATCAGCGGCGACAACCCGGCGACGGTGGCCGCTCTCGTGCAGCAACTCGGCATCCGACTCGAAGGCGGGCTGATCAGCGGGACCGCGCTGTCGCGGCTGACGGAGGACGAGCTGGCCGACGCAGTCGAAGAGCACTCGGTCTTCGGCCGGATCGCGCCACAGCAGAAGGAGCAGATCGTCGAGGCGCTGCAGCGCAACGGACACTACGTGGCCATGGTCGGCGACGGCGCCAACGACGTGCGCGCCCTGCGCCAGGCCGATGTCGGCGTGGCGATGGAGTCGGGCGCGAGCACCGCCAAGGGGGTCGCCTCAATCGTGCTGCGCAACGACTCGTTCGAGGCGCTGGTGCAGGGCACGGGGATTGCCCAGAGCGTGCTCGGCAACGCCTCACAACTCTCGAAGCTGTTCGTCACCAAGAGCTTCTACGCCTTCCTGATCATCTTCATCTCAAACATGATGGGCCTGGAGTTCCCCTTCCTCCCGCGGCACGGGTCGTTGACCGCGCTGTTCACGCTGGGCGTGCCGGCCGTGTTCATCACGCTGACCAAGCCGCCGCGCGCCGCCGGCCACGACTTTCTCTCGTCCACCATGCGTTTCGCCATCCCCGCGTCGTTGGCGCTGGCCGTCGCGGCGGTTGGCGTCCACCTGCTCACCGAGGGCATCCTCGGACGCCCGGTGGAGGACGCGCGCACCCTGGTCTCGACCACGATCGGCATCGTCGGGCTGGCATACATGGTCGAAGTGATCGGTTACCAGGGCGCCACCCGCGAAAGCCTGATGCGCCCGGCGCTGGTCACCTTCTTTGGCGTCGCCTTGCTCGGTGCGTTCATTCTCACGCTGTACACGCCGCCGCTGCGCAACTTCTTCGACTTCTCGCCGCTCTCCGCCGCCGAGTGGGCGATCATCGCCTTCGCCGTTACCTTCGCCATGGTCGGCAAGTGGGCGCTGTCGACCTATGCCGAGCAGATCATGCGACGCCTCACCGGTCAGCGGTACGAGGAGCTCGCCTCGCGCGGCCGCGCCGTCTGAGTTCGGCGTCAGCCGTTCCCGGCGTACAACTCCGCCAGTTCCGGATCCTTGGCCGCCAACATCTCGGCCAGGTCGAGCAAGACGCGGCACTGCTTGTAGGTGGCATCGTCCTGCATCTTGCCGTCGACCACGGCGACGCCGCCTGAGCCGCCGGCCTCCTCCATCGCCGCGACGACGCGCCGCGCGAACGAGACCTCGTCCGGATTGGGCCGGAAGACCGCCTTGGCGATGGGAATCTGATTCGGGTGCAGCGTCCAGGCGCCGACGCAGCCGAGGATGAAAGCGGCGCGGAACTGATCCTCGCAACCGACCGGATCGGAGAAGTCGCCGAACGGTCCATAGAACGGATAGATCTCGTTGGCCGCGCAGGCGTCGACCATGCGAGCCAGCGTGTAGTGCCACGGATCCTGTATGTAGGACGTGCGCGGCGCAGACTCGTCGTCCAGGTCGGCGTCGGTGCGCACGACGTAGCCCGGATGCGGCCCGCCCACACGCGTGGTCTTCATCCGCCGCGAGGCCGCGAGGTCGGAGGGCCCCAGGCTCATGCCCTGGAGTCGCGGACTGGACTGCGCGATCGCCTCCACGTTGGAGACGCCCTCGGCCGTCTCCAGGATGGCGTGTATCAGGATCGGTCGGGTCAGTCCGTTGCGCGCTTCGAGCTGGGCGAGCAGCAAGTCGAGGAAACGAATCTCCTCCGGTCCGTTGACCTTGGGCAGCATCACTGTGTCGAGCACGCCGCCGATCTCAGCCGTCAGCTCCAGCATGTCGTCGAGGAACCAGGGGCTGTCGACCGCGTTCACGCGGGTCCAGAGCTTGGTCGCGCCGAGGTCCAGCGTCTTACCCACCTCGATCAGTCCATCACGCGCGGCTTCCTTGGCGGCGGGTGGGATCGCGTCCTCGAGATTGCCCAGCAGGATGTCGACGGTCGGGGCGAGTTGCGGCAGCCGGTTGCGGATGCGCTCGTTGGACGGATCGAAGAAGTGAATCATCCGCGATGGGTAGGTTGGAATCTCAGCCGGTGGCTCCGGCGCGCCGAGGACGAGCGGACGGAAGAACTGTCGGGGCGTGGGCATAGGTCAGGCTCCTCGATTGGCACTTGCGCAAGCGTATCCGTACCTGTTTCCGCCATTCTCAATTCGCAGTATGGCAACGACGGCCCTGCGCCTATGATCGGAGCGGTGCGAGCGATCCGTGAAGGAGGAGCGACATGGCAACCAATCTGACCCTTGGTGCGGTGCTGCCGACGAACGAAATCGGCGGGGACCCCTCGGCGATCCGAGACTATGCCCAGGCCGTCGAAGGGATGGG
>JAPPBK010000051.1 GCA_026705105.1 Chloroflexota bacterium
GACACGTTCGGGGATCGGAGTGATGCGTCCGAAGGCGTCGGCGAGCAGCGTTGGGGACATCGCGAGCGGCTCTCAGCCTCTCCCCCGCCTGGGGGCGGGGGAGAGGGTGTGGAGGTGGCGCGTGGTTCTCGGCTAGCGGCGGCGGAGGACGTTGTCGGTGAACATGCTGTAGACGGGGGAGAGGGAGTTGGCGACGGCTCGGCCGGGGCGCAAGTCCTTGACCAGCTTGACGCGATCGAGCGCGAGTCGGTGGCTGCGCCGGCGGCGCTGCTCCTGCTGGGACTGCCAGCGGCGGCGGGCGATCTCGCGCATGTGGGTCTCGGTGGCCGCCCGTTCGGCGGTCGAGGTCGGCGCGAAGGGGTTGGGGTCGGTCTGGGGACTCATCGGGTGTGCTCCTTGCGTCCGTGTGAAGGGGAGAGGGCTTGCGGCACCGCGCCGTTCGCTCGATCCCTTCACTTCCGACGCTATGTCGCTTTGTGATGCATGGAACGAGCGAACTGTGAACGCTGGTTAACGCGTTCATACGGCACACTTTGGCTGACAAGCACCTCTCACTTCGGCGGTACCCTGCCAACAGATCAGAGCCAAGGAGCCAATCATGCTGAAGCAGTTTGCCGTCCCTGAAGAGATCGCCGTGCGAGTGCCGGGGGAGGCGATGCGGGGCGCGGTGCACGAGATCTTTACGACGCTGGGCATGCCCGAGGACGACGCGCGGCGCAGCACGGACACGCTGCTCTATGCGGACCTGCGCGGGATCGACTCGCACGGGGTCTCGAACATGCTGCGCGCCTACGTGGCGGGGATCAAGTCAGGCGACATCAACCCGACGCCGAACTGGACGATTGAGCGCGACGCGCCGGCGGCGGCGACGATCGACTGCGACGGCGGGCTGGGATTGACGGTGGGTCCGCAGGCGATGGAGCTGGCGATCGAGAAGGCGCGCAACCAGGGCGTGGCGACGGTGGTCTGCAACAATGGGCGGCACTTCGGCGCGGCGGCGTATCACGCGCAGATGGCGCTGGAGCACGACATGATCGGACTCTCGATGACGGTCGGCGGGCTGTTGGTCGCGCCGACGCACGGAGCGCAGGCGATGGTGGGGCTGAATCCGATGAGCATCGCCGCGCCGACGAACGAGGAAGCGCCGTTCATCTTCGATGCGTCGATGTCGTCGGTGGCGGGCAACAAGATCCGCCTGGCCCAGCGACTGGGCGAGGACCTGCTGCCCGGTTGGGTGGCGACGGCGGACGGCACGCCGATGATGGAGGGCGGTCCGACACCGGACGAGTTCCTGATGCTGCCCCTGGGCGGGACGCGCGAGATCGGCTCGCACAAGGGCTACTCGCTGGCGGTGATGATCGACATCCTCAGCGGGATCATGGCGGGGGCGGGCTCGGCGCTGTTCCGCTTCAACGGCGTGGGCCACCACTTCACGGTGTTCAACATCGCCTCGTTCACCGACGTGGACGAGTTCAAGGGGCACATGGACGAGTACCTGCGGGCGCTGCGCGAGACGCCGACGGCGCCGGGCGAGGAGCGGGTGATCTACGCGGGGCTGGAGGAGCACGAGCAGGAGATTGAGCGCGCGGAGCGGGGGATTCCCTATCACCCGGAGGTGATCGAGTGGTTCCGCTCAGCGTTCGGCGACCTCGGCATCCGCGACCACTTCGCCGGGATCGTCTGAGCCAGTATCTGAGTTCAGGTCCGAGTCGGAACGTCCGCGCTGGAGGGCGACCTCACGTATGGCGCGGCTGATGTCGCTGAAGGTCCAGAGCATCAGCACGAGGCCCATGCCCCAGCCGAGCGGCAGGCGGATCAGCGCGTAGGTCTCCGCACTGACCTGGTCGAGGATCCACCAGCGCAGCACGCCGGCGAGCGCGATGTAGAGGCCCCAGACGATGGTCAGCCGGGTCCAGACGCGATGATCGGCGGGCAACTGGTCGCGGAGAGCGGGGAAGGTCTCGCGCACGACGGCGCTGACGACCGGGCGTCCGATCAGCACGGTGATCAGGAAGATGCCGCCGAGTACGAAGTTGTCGATGAAGTCGCGGGCCCAGTAGACCTTGCCGTCTCCTTCGATCAATCCCCACACCCCGAAGCCGACGTTGAAGGCCACGCTGAACACCATCAGCCAGCGCACGACCGTGATCTGCGGTCGCAGGCGTCGCTGGACGATGTAGACGATCACGCCTGCGATTACAGCAGCGGCGATCGCGGCGCGGACGCCGCCGACGGCGTTGAAGATGAGGTAGGCCAGCGTCGGCGCGACGCCGAGCACGGCGATCGGGTCGACCTGGGGAATGCCGTCGGCCTTCTTGAGCCAGGTGGGGAGTTCGGGATCGGGCGGCGGTGGGGTGCGTTGCATCGTACTCGGGCGCCCCCCTCTGCCTTCGGCATCTCCCCCCGCGGAGCGGGGGGAGAGAAGAACTGGTCTAGGCATCTACCGCCCGCTTCGCGGGGGAGAGAACGGACTGGATGCTGCATCTCCCCTCGTGGAGCAGGGGGAGAGATGAGTGGGCTAGTGCTTCCAGAGGGGGGAGGCGACGTTGAGGGAGACGTCGGCGGCGGACTCGCAGACGGCCTTGATGGTGACGGTCTGGACGATTTCGGCCTCGGGTGAGGAGCGGGCGTGCTGATCGGGATACCAGTTGACCTCGGCGATGCCCCACTCGTCGGAGTCGACGGTGCGCTCGCGTCCGCCGGCGGAGGCCAACGTGCCCGGACCATTCTCAATGGTGAACGCCACGGGTGCGCCGGCGAGCGATCCCTCGCGGCTGCTGACGGAGGCCGAGACCATCCGATATCCGACCTCGCCACGGTCGGCCATGCGCACGCTGACTTCAATCGTGTCTTCCGGCATCGCCTCACTCCTGTGTCTGCTGGGTGGGATCAGGGTATCAGCGAGTGGGGAATGCGATATCGTCGAGCAGGAGCGTTTGAGGGAGTTGTCCTATGGTCCGCACGTCCGATATGCACCCTGACATGGCGAAGAATCTGCTCAGTCTGCCCTTGCCGGAGATTGAGCCGCAGCCGTGGATTGCGCCTCGACCGCTGGCGGAGACTAAGGTGGCGATCGTGACGACGGCGGGGATGCACGCGCACGACGACCGGCCGTTCAATCCTGGTTCTGTCGAGTACCGGCTAATCCCGGGCGACATTGACTATGCCGACCTGCGGATGTCGCACCTGTCGGTCAACTTTGACCGCTCGGGATTCCAGCAGGACATCAACACGGTGTTCCCGCTGGAGCGGCTGCGCGAACTGGCGGATCAAGGCGTGATCGCGGGCGTGAGCCGCTATCACTACTCGTTCATGGGCGCGCAGCCCGAGCCGACGCGGCTGGAGAAGACGGGCGAGGAGATCGGTCGGCTGCTGGCCGAGGACGGCGTCACCGCCGCCTTCCTGACACCCGTTTGACCATTCTGCACGCGCGCCGTGTGCGCGCTGAGCCACTACATCGAGCGCGGCAGCGAGGGCCGCGTGGCGACGACCGGCGTCTCGCTGATCCGCGAGCACGCGGAGGGGATGAAGCCGCCGCGGTCGCTGTTCGTGCCCTTCCCGCTGGGCCGGCCGATGGGATCGCCCGATCAGCCCGATTTCCAGCGCGACGTGCTGCTCTCGGCGCTCCAGCTACTGGAGTCGGCGACCGAGACCGCGCTCGCCGACTACCCGCACGACGCGCCGACGTCGGGCGACGATCCGTGGGCCTGCGCGGTGGCGCTGGCTCCGCCCGAGCCGGCCAACGAGACCGAAGCGCTGCGCGACCAACTGGTCGGGGAAATCCGCCAGCTCGCGCCCTGGCACGCGGAGTCGATCAAGCGGCGGGGCCGGTCGACGGTCGGAATCTCCGGCGCGTCGTTGGAGCAGGTCGAGGAGCTGGCCACCCTGCTGGCCGACTTCGCCACCGGCGCGGAGCCGTCGGACGGTGAGATCGACTGGAACCATCCAATGCCGGTGCGGCTCAAG
Organism: Chloroflexota bacterium; assembly: GCA_026705105.1. Classification (GTDB taxonomy): domain Bacteria; phylum Chloroflexota; class Dehalococcoidia; order Bin125; family Bin125; genus Bin125. The sequence continues at coordinate 3,967 of JAPPBK010000051.1, forward strand.
TTCGCCTCGGATGACCTGCGCGCGTTCTACCACGAAGCGGCCACGGCTCAGCCGGGCGCCAGCTATCCGACCGACGCCGACCTCAACGACTGGTTGTTCAGCCGGACCCTGCTGGGCACGGTGCTGCGACAGATCGTGGGTCGGATGCGGGAGAGCGAGGATCGGCGGGTGGCCGGTCTGGTGATCGGGATGATTCCGGCGGGGTTCGCGCGGTAGCGACCGTGCCCCCCTCTGCCTACGGCATCTCCCCCCGCTGCGCGGGGGGAGAAGGAAGCGGGTGATGTGGCATCTTTCCCTGCGGAGAAGGGAGAGAGAAGCCGGTGATGTGGCATCTTTCCCCGCGAGGGAAAGAGGAACTCCTTCATGCAGGCGGACGCAGTGGATCGCCCTCATCGAACGGGTTGGTGAATCGCGTTCCGACAACATTGAGGTCTCCCTGGAGGTCGTCGCCCGGCGGGGCGAAGCCGAAGCCGAGCCAGGCGATGATGCTGGTCAATGCGCCGAGCGACTCACGCTCGGAGAAGCTACAGTGGCCCGCTCTACGGATCGGTTGGACGACCAGGTTTGCGGAGTTGCCCCGGTCGGCGAGCAGTTTCTGGTAGTCGCGGGTGAGATGGATCGGCGTAAACAGGTCGCCGGTGGTGGTCATGGCGAGCAGCGGGACCGTGAGTTGTCCGCTGGGCAGCCCGATGCCGGGGTCGTTGCGGCGTACTGGATCTGAGGCGACGCGAATCACTTCGGCGTTGAGCCGGTCCAGGTCGATGCCAGCTGCACGGTCGGACGAGTAGACATGGTCCTTGGTGTCGGCGGGCGGTTGACTCCCCGAAATCTCGATTACGGAACCCGGAGCGGGCGTTCCCGAATCGACGATGTCGGGCCAGAGCACCGCGCCGAGGGCGAACGAGACGTTCCACTGTTGGTGCAGCCCCTCTTCGAAGCCCCAGCGCTCGCCGCCGGTGAAGTCTTTGATCAGCGCGACAAACTGCTCGCCGGACGGAGTGAGCCGGAGGCCCGAGCCTTCGACCGTTCCCAGGGCCGAGCCCCATTCGATCATGCCGGCGACATCCAGCTGTCGCGGCTCATGACCAATCAGATAGTGGGCAAGGGCGTGCCAGGCGACGAGGTAATCGACGACCCAGATGTTGCCCATGGCTGGGCAGAACGCGAGGGCGGCGGCGATCTCGTCCGGAAACTCCTGGGCCATGAGTTGCGCCGTCGCACCGCCCATCGATCCACCGGCGATGAAGGTGCGGCTGGGCGGTCTCGCAAGCTCGGCGACGCGGTCCTTGACGCGCAGCAGGTCGTCGACGCCGAGGCCGGGCACGTAGCCGTTGGCGCGGTACGTCGAGGTTGCCCAACCGAAGCCTTGCCCGATGATCACGTCTCGGGCGGGGATGTCGTCGAAGGTCAGCCGTTCGCTGTGTCCCGTGCCCTCGTCGTTGAGTCCGCGGAACCCGTGCGCCCAGAGCAGCAGCTCGCCGTTCCACTGCTCCGGCAGTTCGATCCGGTAGCCGGCGCCCTCGATCACGCCATGGTCAACGCGAGCGCCCGGCGCCGGATCAAATGCCGGGTCTTGCAGTTCGTAGTTGTCGAAGTTGTCGTGGTTGCCGGCCTGCGGGTCGGGAACCAACAACCGTCGTTCGGAGGCGGGCTCCGGTTGCGTCGCTTTCGCTTGCGAAGCTGTCTGGGCTGGCTGGGAGGCTTGAGCGGTCCTGTCGACCTGAACCTGCTGCGACGTCTGCTCCAGTGGTTGCGTCGAGGATGCAACTGGTTCCTGCTGAAAGTCCTGTTGAGGCTCCGAATCGACGAAGTCCGCCACGGACCCATCGTCGCCGCCGCAGCCGACCAGTGCCGTCGCGATCAGTCCGCTGCCGGCGATGCCGAATCGCCTGAGCAGTTCGCGGCGAGAGAGTTTGCGGCTGCGCAGGTTGTTCAGTGTCATGCGCAATTGCCCAACGATTCGGTCGCAGCTATGTTCGGTATCGACAGTATCCGAGACGCACTCCTCTAGACACGACCGGCTGGCGGGCGACGATGAACATCCACGAATACCAGGCCAAGCAGATCTTCAAGGCGCACGGCGTACCCGTACCTGCCGGAGGACCGGCGACGAGCGAGCGCGAGGCGCGCGATCTGCTCAAGGAGATCGGTCCCGATGTCGTGGTCAAAGCGCAGGTTCATGCCGGCGGGCGGGGCAAGGGCCGCGTGGTCAAGCGCGACCGCGCCAGCCGTGTGTACGGCGAGCTGATTGCGGATCCCGAAAAGAGCGAAGGCCAGATCGTCGGACGGCGGCGTGGCGGAGTGCGGCTGGCGAGCGGGGTTGAGGAGGCGCTCAGGGAGTTGCGCCCGATGATGGACAAGGACAGCCGCCTGGTCAGCATCCAGACCGGAGCCGAGGGCGTCCCGATCTCGGCGGTGTTGATCGAGCAGCAGTCGTCGATTGCGCACGAGTACTACTTCTCGATTCAGGTGGACGGCGCCAACGGCCAGCCGCTGATCATCGCCTCGGCCGAGGGCGGACAGTCGATTGAGGAAGTCAACCGCACGAATCCTCGCGCCGTCCTGCGCGTACCGGTCGATCCGGTGGAGGGTTTCCCGGCTTTCCGCGGCCGCTCGCTGGCGAGCCGGCTTGGGCTGCCGTCGTCGGCGATTCGCGCCTGCGGCGACATGTTCGCCAATCTCTACCGCGTGTTCATCGACATGGACGCCTCACTGGTTGAGGTCAATCCGTTTGTCTTGACCTCCGAGGGCGCGGTGCTGGCGATCGACGGCAAGGTGGGCGTCGACGACAACGCCGCGTTCCGGCACGGCGGCTACGAGGACTGGCGCGACCGTTCGCAGGAGAACCCGGTCGAGATCGAGGCGGAAGAGGCGAACATCGGCTCCTACATCAAGCTGGACGGCAACATCGGCTGCGTCGTCAACGGCGCGGGCCTGGCGATGGCGACCATGGACACCTTGATGCTGCACGGCGGCGAGCCGGCCAACTTCCTCGACATCGGCACGGTCAATCGCAAAGATCGTGTCGTTGAGGCGCTGCGGATCATCGTCAACGATCCTGATGTGAAGACGATCTTCATCAACATCTTCGGCGGGCTCGCCCGGGTTGACATCGTCGCCGAAGGCGTGGTCGACGCGGTCAACGAGCTGAAGATCACCCAGCCGCTGGTGGTCCGATTGAACGGGTCCAACGTGGAGGAAGGCCGTCGCGTGCTGCACGATTCGGGCATTGCCGTGCAGACCGCGGACGAACTCGGCGACGCCGCCGCGCTGGCGGTCGAAGCGGCCCAATCCGGGCGACGCCGCTCGCGCTCCGACAACTGAACCGCCAACCGGGCTCGAGCCTGAGACTTCGACGCAAGGAATCGACGCATGAGCATCCTCCTGAACAACCGCACGCGGCTGCTGATCCAGGGACTTGGCAACGAAGGCCAGAACCAGATCCGTCGCTCACTCGACTACGGCACGAACGTCGTGGCCGGCGTGCATACGGGATTCCGCGGCGGAGACACGTTCA
>JAPPBK010000264.1 GCA_026705105.1 Chloroflexota bacterium
CTGCGCGGGGGCCGACCTGCAGGGCTTCAACCAGCGCCTCGCCGACGACCCGGAAGCTCAAGCCGTCTCCGGCCGGGCGGTCAACTGGACCAACTTGATCCGCGAATCCAAGCCGGTGATCGTCGCCATTCACGGCTACGCCGTCGGCGTTGGGCTGACTCTGGCGCTGCCGGCCGATGTCCGCTACGCCGCCGAAGACACCCGCCTCTCAATCCGGTTCGTCAAGGTCGGGCTGGTCCCCGAACTTGGTTCCACCCGGTTGCTCGCGCAACTGGTGGGTCTCGGTCACGCGACCGACATCTGCCTGTCCGGCCGCATGGTCCCGGCCGACGAGGCGTACCGGATCGGCCTGGTGTCGGCGGTTGTGCCAAAGGAAGACCTGTTCGCCACCGCCCTGGCCAAGGCGGAAGAGTACGCCAACAATCCCACCGCGGTGGTGCGCAAGATCAAGACCCTGCTCAGCGAGAATGTGACCGAGTCGAACCTCGACCGTGTGATGGAGCGCGAGGGCGCCCGCGACCGCGAGTCACGCCGCCTTCCTTCGCACGAGGAGGCGGTGACCGCATTCCTCGAAAAGCGCGAGCCGGTCTTCAACCAGTAACTGGGCCGGTCTTGGCTCAGGCCGACTCGTCGGCGCGCCGCTGTAGGTCGGGCGGGAGCAGGTTGGGAATGCCGTCCTCGATCGGATAGCGGAAGTTGATTCGTTCCGAGAACAGCGCACCCTCGATCACGTCGCCATGTTCGTCTTCGCTCACCACTTCGAGGGTGAGCGGGTCGCGCGTCACCGGGCAGACCAGCAGTTCCACCAGTTCGCGTCTCATGGCACACCGCTCGATCACTACTACTGCGCGTAAAGAGCGCTCGCGGGATACTGCCATACTGTACGCCAACCCGAGACGGTCCCCCGGATCAACAGCATGAGCAGGAAGCGGAGCAGCACAGCATGGCCGATGTGAACTCGCCGATGGCCGGCACCATATTCGAGCTGATCGCCGCCGTGGGCGACACCGTTGAGGAGGGCGACGAACTCGTCATCCTCGAATCGATGAAAATGGAGATTCCGGTTGAGGCGCCAAGTGCAGGCACCGTCGCCGAGGTGCACATTGCCCAGGGCGACCAGGTCCAGGAGGGCGACCTGCTCGTTTCCCTGAGCGACTGACTCACTTTGCACCGTTAGCCGAGATAATGTTCCAGCGAGTCCTAATCGCCAACCGCGGCGAGATCGCCGCTCGGGTGTCTCGCACCTGCCGCAGGCTGGGGATCGAGTCGCACGCCGTGTACTCCGTTGCAGACGCCGACGCGCTGCATGTTCGAGAGGCCGACGGTGCAACCCATATCGGCGCCGCGCCGGTCGCGGAGTCGTACATCAACGTGGGGGCGGTGCTCGATGCCGCGATCGAGGCCGGCTGCGACGCCGTGCATCCAGGCTACGGACTGCTGTCCGAGAACGGACACTTCGCGCAGGCCTGCGACGAGCGCGGGATCACCTTCATCGGGCCGGACGCCGCGCACATGGAGTTGATGGGCAACAAGAACCAGGCCCGCGCAACGATGCGCGACCTGGGCATGCCGGTGATTCCCGGTTCGCCCGCCACGGTCGCCGATGACGACGCCGAAGCCGCGGCCGAGGCAGTTGGCTACCCGCTCCTGATCAAGGCTTCCTACGGCGGTGGTGGGATCGGCATGGCGACCGTTCAGCGACCGAACCAGTTCACCCGCATGTTGCGGCGGGCCCGATCCTCGACCCAGCGCGCATTTGGCTCCGGGGAGGTCTATCTGGAGCGCCTCCTGGTCGAGCCGCATCACATCGAGCTGCAGGTCTTCGGCGACGGACAGGGCAACGCCGCAATCATCGGCGACCGCGAGTGCAGCGTCCAGCGGCGCCATCAAAAGGTGATCGAGGAAGCGCCCGCGCCCGCGCCGCAGCTCACGCCTGAGCGGCGCCAGCGCCTCTACGATCAGGTCCGCAGCGCCGTGGGCGGACTCAACTACCTCAACGCGGGTACGGTCGAGTGCCTGCTCGACGCGTCGGGCGAAATCTACTTCCTGGAGATGAACACCCGCCTGCAAGTCGAGCATCCGGTCACCGAAATGGTCACCGGTCTCGATTTGGTCGAGTGGCAGTTGCGGATCGCGGCCGGTGAGCCGCTGACAGAGCTGCCCGGTTTCGACGACCCGCCTGCCGTATCCGGCCACGCGATCGAAACGCGCATCTATGCCGAAGACCCGGACACCCTCTTGCCCAGTCCCGGCTCGATTGACCTGCTTGAAGTGCCCAACGAACCCTGGCTGCGGCTCGACGCGGGTGTGGCCTCGGGCGACGAGGTCTCGCACTTCTACGACCCACTGATGGCCAAACTGATCGTCCACGGAGATGATCGGGCCCAGGCGCTCGAGCGACTGCGTGTCGCACTGGACGGCGCCAGGATCGAAGGACTGAAGCACAACATCCCGTTTCTCAGACGCGTGATCGAGACCCAGCCCTTCATTGAGGGCGACTACGACGTCACCCTGACCGACGGGTTGCTTCGGTCATAACCGCCACTCTCCCCCCGCGCAGCGGGGGGAGATGCCGAAGGCAGAGGGGGGCGCCCCGGACGTACACAGAACAGGAGCACACGGATGAAACTCGGCATCTTCAACATGGGCAGCGGAGTCTCCGACCCCGCGACTCTACGCACGATCGCGGAAGCGGCTGAATCGTCCGGTCTCGAATCGCTCTGGTGCGGCGAGCACGTGGTCCTGCCCAAGCCCCGCGTGGCGCCGTCACCCGCCGATCCGGAGCATCACTTTCTCCACCCCTCGGTGGTCCTCTCCTACCTCGCGGCCTGTACCGAGACACTCAATCTTGGCACCGGGATCGTCCTGATCGCGCAACGCAACGCCGTCGTCCTGGCCAAGGAGTTCGCTTCCGTCGATGTGCTCTCCGGCGGCCGCGTCATTCTCGGCATCGGCGCCGGCTACCTGCAACCCGAGTTCGACGCCATCGGCGCGCCCTTCCGCGAGCGCGGGCGTCGCACCGACGAAGCGATCGACGCCATGCGCGCGCTCTGGAGCGAGGACGATCCGAGCTTCGAGGGCGAGTTCTGGGAGTTCAGCGGCATTGACGCGCATCCTCGGCCGACTACGCCCGGAGGCGTGCCGATCCATATCGGCGGTCACTCCGAGGCCGCGCTCAGACGAGCCGCACAACGCGGTCAGGGATGGTACGGGTGGATGCAGGATCCGGAGCAAACCGCCGACTACGTCCAACGCTTGAACGAACTCAGCCAGCGGGTCGAGCGACCGGCTGAGCTGGGCGAGATTGAGATCACGATCACGCCGCCCGCGCGACTCACCGCAGAGGCCGTCGAGCAGTACCGCGAGGCCGGAGCCCACCGGCTCGTCTCGTTGGCAACGCCCACCGAGCGCAGCATGCTGCACGCGGTCGAGCACCTGGCGTCGCTGTCGGGCTGATCACTCGCCCAGGTACAACAGCGCGTGCTCCGATACGCGCTCGACGTCCGACCACGAGTACCAGGGCGGCGTGTCGCCAATCTCGGACCAGATGCGGTGAATCACGGCCAGCTTGTAGATCTGGTGCAGCATCCAGTAGCGCAGGTCTTCAACCTGGCGATCCGAACGCGCGAATGCCGGAGCCGACAGAGGGTGCTTTTCAGGCGGCGCATCGAGTCCCCTGAGTGAGGCCAGCGCCGTGATCAGGCCCCAGTCGGACAGCGGATCGCCGAGCTGCGCCTGTTCCCAGTCGACCACGCCCGCGATTGAGCCGTCCTCGGCGACGAGATAGTTGAACACGTTGATGTCGCCGTGGCAGAGGCGTGGCGCGGGACTGTCGGGGAGACGCCGGTTCAGCACTGCGCCGATCTCGGAGATCAAGTGATCGCGGTCGCAGCGGAAGTGAACGGCCCGAGCGCGAACGGCGTCGAGATCGCGCAACGCGGCCTCGTGCCCGGCTGGAGGTGGGTCGAGGAAGTCCAGGCCCAGCGACCGCCAGTCGAGCGCATGAATCGACTCCACCATGGCGCGGTAGTTGTCGATCACCGTTTCGGTCATCGGCGTCATGCCCATGTGCGGGTAGTCCAGCCAGGACAGCACGATGTAGGGCGCGCCCAGCGGCGAGTCGACGCCGCATTCGCCGAGCACTTCGGGCACGGGAACCGGCGACGATGCAAGGCAGCGCATCACCCGCGCCTCGCGGTGCACGTCGTAGGGCTGGAAGATGCCGACCTTGCGCTCCAACCGCAGCACGACCGGCGCATCTCCGTCGCGTTGCACGCGCCAGGTCAGGTTGGAGACGCCGCCGTCGAGCCGCTCGGCGAGGGTGGCCGCGCCGCCGACGCCGCAGGCCAGGAGCGACTCCGTCGCCAGCTCGGGAGTCAGATCGATTTCCACGGGCTTAACCCGTCTGCGAGATGGCGTAGGTCACGCGCGCCTTGGCGATCAGCTTGCCCTGGTCGCTGAGCAGGTTCACGTCGCCCACGGCGAGCGAGCGGCCTTTCTTGATTACGGTCGACTCGACCCGTACTTTCGAGCCGACTGCCGGTCTGAGGTAGGAGATGTTCAGCTCCGACGTGCCCTGCATCTGCTCGCCGACGCGGCAGGTCGAGAGCACCGCCGCGACGACGCCGATGTCGGCCAAAGAGGCCAGGATGCCGCCGTGCACGCCGCCGCGAGCGCCGCCCGCCGTGTCGCGAGTAATCGGCAGCTCAAGCACGGTCTTACCCCGCGAGATCTCGATGAAGCGCTCGCCGAACAGGGAGTTCGTGCCGTATCGCGCCTCAATCTCGGGCAGGGGCGCCAGGTACTGAATCTCGTCGGTCATGCTCAGAGTCTACGCGCAGAACCTGGTTGGTTCGTCAGCCGACAACAGGCGCTCCGTCGGCTCGGCGTACATGGTGGCGATCTGGTCGACGTCCCAGCCTCGCAGTACGGTCAGCGCGCCGGTGGCGGAGGAGTGCTTGTAGAGCTGATGCAGCGTCCAGTAGTGCAGGTCGGCGTCGCTGCGGCCGTAGCGCTGCAGCGCCTCTTGCATGACTCGCCTTGCGTCCTGGGTCAGATCGAGATTGCCGAGCAGGTCTTCGGCGGCCAGGCGGCCCCAGTCCGACAGCGGATCGCCGAGATGCGCCTGCTCCCAGTCAAGCACGGCCGCGACCTCCGGCGCACTCCGGCCGGACCCTCGGCGTCGGAGGATGACGTTGCCGAAGTTGACGTCGCCGTGGACCAGCATCGGCGGCGGACTCTGGGGGACGCGGTGCTCGAGCACGCGGCGGAGACGGCTGATGTGCGGCCAGTCCGCGATGCCGAAGGAGTTCAGCCGATCCATGATTTCGGCACGCTCGCGCAGCGCCGGGCCGCCTGCGGGCGGCAACGGCAGCAAGTCGAGGCCTGCCGCCTGCCAATCGAGCGTGTGGGTGCGGCGCAGGGTCTCGCAGTATGCGCGGGCCGTGTCCGCCTCGACCCGCTGCGTGATCATGACCTCGCCCTCGACCCATCCGAGCGCGAGGCAGCCCTGTCCGCGATCCGTAGACGGCTCGAGGTCGGCGCAGACGCCGAGCACCTCGGGAACGGGAATGCCCGCCCGACGCAGCAGCCGCAGGAGACGAGCTTCCGAAGGCAGGTCGTAGGGCGGCAGGATGCCGCGTGTCGGCTCGATCCGGAGGGCGACCGGCGCCTCGTCGACGCGGTCGACTCGCAGGCTGACGTGCGATTGACCCTTGAGCCGCTCGACCGCTGCGACGACCCCGTCCACTCCGCACGCCGAGAGCGCCGACTGGGCCTCAACGAGCTCGTCGTCCACCGCCGCCGACCGCTCCCGCCGCGCGCGCGGTCGTCTAGCCCTGGCGCTGCTTGTTGCGCGGGTTCTTCTTGTTGATGATGTAGACGCGGCCCTTGCGACGCACGATCTGGTCGTCGCGGGAGCGTTTCTTGACCGAGGCTCTGACCTTCATACCGGCTCCGATATCCGTGCTTGCACCAGATCGTAACACGGCGGGTCGTCGAAACCGGTCGTGGCGCGGCGGTCGGCTGTGGTCACGGCAACGCTCGGGGCGCTATTCTGCGCGAAAGGGTCTGAGAGGCTTCATTCGCCTATGCCGTTGAGCAACGCCACGGTTGCGCCGCCAGGCGATCACGCCGCCGCCGCCGGACAGTTGCTCGACCGCCACGAAGATGTCGTCCAACTCGCCGAGCGCATTCGGTCCCACGGGATCATGGGCCTCGACACCGAGTTCATCTCCGAGCGCACGTACCGGCCGCAGCTCTGCCTGCTCCAGGTCGCCACGCCCGACGGCGTCACGCTGATCGACCCGCTCGCCGAGCACATCCAGCAGGCCCCGGATCAACCGATCTGGGACGCGATGGCGGACCCGTCGGTGCGGACGATCGTCCACGCGCATGACCAGGAGTCGCGTTTCTGCCTGCAGCGCACCGGTCGTCCGCCGGGCGACCTGTTCGACGTTCAGTTGGCCGCCGCTTTCAACGGCCACCACTTCCCTATCGCCTACGACCGATTGGTGGGCGTCGAGTTGCGCCGCTCGCTGGGACCGTCGCAGTCGCGCACCGACTGGATGCGGCGGCCGCTGACCGAGGCGCAACAAACCTACGCGGCGGACGACGTCCGCTGGCTGCTGCGGTTGCACGACCGCCTGGTCGAGCGGATGGACACGGAGGATGGCGGACGGCGTCATGACTGGCTGCGGCAGGAGACCGCCGAGCGGCTCGGCCGGCTCGGCGACCGCGAGGCCGACCGCTGGCGCAAGCTGCGCGGCGCAAACAAGCTCTCTTCGCGCTCGCTGGCCGCCCTGCGCGAGCTGTCGAACTGGCGCGAATCGGTCGCCGGACGCCGCAACGCCCCCCTGCGGCGCATCGTCGCTGACGATCTGCTCGTCGCGATCGCGGCGACGCTGCCGCAATCGACCGCCGAATTGACCAGCGTGCGCGGTCAGCCGCGGCTGCAGGCTGAGTATCGGCAAGAGGTGATGGATGCCGTCGGCGCAGCGCTTGCGCTGCCTGAGTCGGAGCTGCCGGAGCGCGCCCGCTCCCAGCGCGGCGCGAAGCCCTCGCGCATGGTCGTGCTGTTCCTGGAGTCTGTGATGGCCGCGGCTTGCGCCGAGCACCGGATCGACCCGGCGCTGGTGGGCAGCAGTTCGCAGATCAAGGCGCTGGTCGCCTGGAACGAACACGGTCGTCGGGCCGAGCAGACGCCCGCCTTGCTGCGAGGCTGGCGCGGCGAAGTCTGCGGCGATGCCTTGCTGCAATCGCTTGAGGGTCGCGTCAGCCTGAGGATCAACGACCCGCTCTCGGCCAATCCGCTGGCGGTGGGCGGCCTCGGCGCGGAGTGAATCTCGCGCGTCAGTCAGGGATGACCAGTCGGTCGAGTCGGGCTAAGCTGTCAATGGCGATGCCCGGTAGCTCAATTGGTAGAGCGGGCGGCTGTTAACCGCTAGGTT
>JAPPBK010000082.1 GCA_026705105.1 Chloroflexota bacterium
CATCGTCGGATCCTCGACCGTCTATCCCTTCGCGACCGTGGTCGCGGAAAACTTCGGCCGGGGTTCGGACTTCAAGACCCCCAAGATCGAAGCCACCGGATCCGGGGGCGGCATGAAGCTCTTTTGCGCCGGCCTTGGAACCGACTATCCCGACATCGCCAACGCCTCTCGCCGCATGAAGAGCAGCGAGCTTGAGAAATGCCGCGCCAACGGAGTCCAGGACGTCGTCGAGATCAAGATCGGCTACGACGGCATCGTCATCGCCAACGCCAGGACCGCACCGGAGGCGCACTTCACGCTGCGCCACCTTTTCCTTGCCCTGGCGAAGCAGGTACCGGAAGGCAATCAGGAAGGCGGCAAGCTGGTCAACAATCCGAACGAGACGTGGGCGGACGTCGACCCAGCCCTTCCCGACGTTGCCATCGAGGTCCTTGGCCCGCCGCCGACCTCCGGCACGCGCGACGCCTTCAACGAGCTTGCCGTCGAGGGCGGATGCAAGACGTTCCCGGGGCTGACGGCCATCAAGCAGGAAGACAAGAACCGCTACAAGGCGATTTGCCGGGGTATTCGAGAAGACGGGGCCTACATCGAGGCGGGCGAGAACGACAATCTGATTGTGCAGAAGCTGGCCGAGAACCCCAACGCCTTAGGCGTCTTCGGCTTTTCGTTCCTCGACCAGAACCGTGACGCCGTGAAGGGCGCATCCATCGACGGGGTGACCCCCGAGTTCGACGACATCGCGACGCGGGCCTACCCGGTGTCCCGGCCGCTCTACTTCTACGTGAAGAAAGCGCACGTCGACGTGATCCCCGGAATTCGCGAGTACATTTCCGCCTTCACCAGCGATGACGCCTGGGGCGACGAGGGTTACCTGACGGACCGGGGCCTGATCCCTCTCCCGACCGCCGAGCGGACGAAGTTTGTCGACGATGCCGCTAATCTAACCCCGCTTGAGAGCCTCTGATCGCAACCTGGACGGGGGCGGCCCAGGCTTTCGCGCCGCCCCTTTCGCTTCCCATGTTGTTGTCGTACCTCCCTCTCCTGATCATCGCGCTGTTCGGTGCCGGCGCGTTCTACGCCTCGCGCGCACGAATCAGCGCGGCGCCGCAGCGGTCGTTGCCGGGACTTCCGGGGCATTACGGTTGGTACGGGACGCTCTGGACGGTGGTGCCGGCAACCCTCGTCTACGCGGCATGGACCATCATCGATGACCAGGTCATCCGTAATGTCGTCCTCTCCGACTTTCCGGACCTGTCGGGTGCGGCGGCGACGCTGCTCTACGTTTCGATCGAGAATGCCGCTGCGGGCGTGATGACCGACGACGTTCCGATGGCGTCGGTGGAACTGCTGCTACACCTTGAGAATCTCAGCGCAGCGGCGCGCTTCGCCCTGGTAACGGCGGTTTCCGTCCTCGGTTTTTTCTGGGGCTGGCGGCGGATTCGCCCGGAGCTGACGGCCCGCGATCGGGTCGAGACCGCGCTGCTCGTGGCGCTGTTCATTGCATCGATCATCGCGATTCTGACGACCGTCGGGATCGTGCTGTCCCTGGTGGTCGAGACCTTCCGGTTCTTCCAGCTGGTCTCGCCGTTCGAGTTCTTCTTCGGCCTGGAATGGTCTCCGCAGATCGCGCTGCGTGAAGACCAGGTCGCCGCATCCGGTGCCTTCGGGGCTGTGCCGGTGTTCGCCGGCACCCTGCTGATCACGGTCATCGCGATGCTGGTGGCCGGCCCGATCGGCCTGATGTCGGCAATCTATCTCGCGGAGTACGCCCACCCTCGCGTCCGAGCCGTGATCAAGCCGCTGCTCGAAATCCTCGCCGGGATCCCGACCGTCGTCTACGGGTTCTTCGCGGCGCTCGTCCTGGCGCCGAGCATGCGCAATCTGGGTGTGGACCTGGGGCTCACCATCTCCTCGGAGAGCGCGCTGGCTGCAGGACTGATCATGGGCATCATGATCATCCCGTTTGTGTCATCCCTATCCGACGACATCATGACTGCCGTGCCGATGTCCCTCCGCGAGGGCTCTTACGGTCTCGGGGCCACGGCCTCGGAAACGATCAAACGCGTGATTCTGCCGGCGGCCACCCCGGGAATCGTCGGCGGCTTCATGCTCGCGATCTCGCGCGCGATCGGCGAAACGATGATCGTGGTGATGGCGGCCGGTCTGGCGGCCAACCTGACGGCGAATCCGTTTGAGGCCGTAACGACGGTAACGGTCCAGATTGCCACCCTGCTGGTCGGCGACCATGAGTTTGATTCGGAAAAGACCATGGCGGCGTTTGCACTGGGACTCACGCTGTTCATCGTGACTCTGGCCCTCAACGTGGCCGCACTTCGGGTCGTCCAGAAATACAGCGAACGGTATGAGTAGCTACGCCGCCACGACGATCAGCTCCCAGGCAGCGGCCAACCGGTTGCTGCTACGGCGCAAGCGGGCCGAACGGCGGTTCCAGCTGTACGGGATTCTCGCGATCTCGGCGGCTTTGGGTTTCCTGGTCGTATTTCTCGCGAGCATCGTCAGCCGCGGCTACATGGGCTTCGTGCAGACCGAAGTGCGGCTGACGGTCGATTTCGACCAGGAGCTCATCGAAGCCGGAAGCTACCGGAAGATGCTGCGCACGAGTCTGTCGGAGTTGTTCCCCAACGCTGGCAGTTCGCGTGCGGAGCGCCGAACGCTGGCGCGATTGGTGAGCGCGGGCACGGTGTTTGTCTTGCGGGAGACGGTTGAGGCGGATCCCGCCATCATCGGGACTGTGGAGGACGTGTGGGTCCTGGCGTCGGACCCAGTCGACCAGTTCTACAAGGGGCGGATCGACGCCGCCCTGCCGGAAGAGGAGCGCCCCATCTCGGACGCCTCCCTGGCCCGCATCGCCGCGCTCGAGGCAGCCGGTCGCATCGACCTGCGCTTCAACCGCAGCTTCTTCACGCGGGGCGACAGCCGCAACCCGGAAGAAGCGGGAATCCTTGCCGCCATCGTCGGTTCTGCACTGGCGCTCTTGGTGACCGTAGTGCTCTCGTTCCCGGTTGGCGTGATGACGGCCGTATATCTGGAAGCGTTCGCTCCGAAGAACCGGATTACCCGGCTGATCGAAATCAACATCAACAATCTTGCTGCGGTACCTTCGATCGTCTTTGGGCTGCTAGGCCTCGCGGTGTTCCTGAACGTATTTGGACTGCCGAGGTCCGCCCCGATATCCGGCGGTCTCGTGCTGAGCCTGATGACGCTCCCCACCATCATCATCTCCTCGCGGGCAGCCATCCGGGCGGTGCCGCCGTCATTTGCCGAGGCGGCGATCGGGCTGGGCGCGAGCCGGGTGCAGGCCATCTTCCATCACGTGCTGCCGGCCGCGGCACCGGGCACGCTGACGGGAGCCATTATCGGTATGGCCCGGGCATTGGGAGAGACGGCCCCACTACTGATGATGGGGATGGTCGCCTTTGTCGTGGAAGTTCCGGGTGGATTCACTGACCCATCCACGGTGCTTCCGGCCCAGGTCTATCTCTGGGCTGACAGTCCGGAGCGCGGCTTCGCCGAGAAGACAGCTGCTGCGACTATTGTGCTTCTGGGTTTCCTGCTGGTGATGAACGGACTCGCGGTCTATCTCCGCCGAAAGTTCGAGAAGCAATGGTGAACGTAAGCGCTCTCTCCGACCCGCAGCCAAAGCTGGTAGCGCGCGCGGTGTCGGTCTACTACGGCGGGAAGCAGGCACTCTTCGATATCGACCTGGACATCATGTCACGCGAGGTCACCGCGTTTATCGGACCGTCCGGATGCGGCAAGTCAACCTTCCTCCGATGCTTTAACCGCATGAATGATCTGATCGACGACTGCCGAAGCACCGGGAGCATGTTGCTCGACGGCAGCGACATCGCGGGCCCGGATGTCGATGTCGTCCAGTTGCGAATGCGCATCGGCATGGTGTTCCAGAAACCGAACCCGTTCCCCAAGTCCGTCTACGACAATGTGGCCTACGGTCCTCGTCTCCATGGCATGGCGCCGACGCGGGGCGACCTCGATGAAATCGTCGAAACCAGCCTGCGGCGAGCCGGGATCTGGGATGAGGTAAAAGACCGGGTCGACCAGCCGGGAACCAGCCTGTCGGGCGGTCAGCAGCAACGCCTCTGCATTGCTCGCGCAATCGCCGTGCGCCCGGATGTGCTGCTGATGGACGAGCCGTGTTCGGCGCTTGATCCGATCGCCACGGCGACGATCGAGGAACTGATCGACGAGCTCAAGTCCGAGTACACGATCATCATCGTGACCCACAACATGCAACAGGCAGCCCGCGTCTCGCAAAAGACCGCCTTCCTGAATCTGGGCCGGTTGATCGAGTTCGACGAGACTCAAAAGATCTTCACCAATCCTTCCGAACCGTCGACCCAGGACTACATCACGGGTCGCTTCGGATAGCTGCAGGAGCCGCGCATGCCCGCCGAACATACGGTCAAAGCTTTCACCGAAGATCTCGACAAGATCGAGCGCAGCTTGCTCGAGATGGGCGGCTTGGTGGAGGCCCAGATTGCGCGCGCCGTCACGGCGGTCGCGCAACGCGACAGCGAGTCGGCCGCGCGGATCATCGAGCAGGATTCAGAGATCGACCGCTATGAGCAGGACGTCCAGGAGCAGGTCGAGCGGCTGTTTGCGCTCCGCCAGCCGGTCGCACAGGATCTGCGCATGACGATCTCCGCGATCCAGATCGCGGGCTATCTGGAACGAGCCGGCGACCTCGCGGCCAGCATGGCGCGACGATCCATTGTCCTCTGCGAGACGAGGGAGGTGCCCGGACTCTATGCGCTACCGAAACTGGGAGACGCCTCGCACACGATGCTCAAGGATGCGCTCGATGCATACCGCGACCGTAACATCGACCAGGCGAAGTCGATCCGGCATCGCGATCGGGAGCTGGACGACATGTACGTCGCCCTGTGCCGGGAGCTCCTGACCCACATGCTCGAGGACCCGCACCGCATCACGCCGGGCGTCCACCTGCTGTTCGTGGCCAAGAATCTCGAACGCATCGCCGATCACGCGACCAACATTGCCGAACTCGTGGACTACGTGACGACCGGGACTCGGGCGTCCGAGGACCGCCCACGGGGGCGGGGCTTCCTCATGGAGGGCGCGCCGTCACCCGACGATCCGACATGACCCACCGCGTTCTGGTCGTCGAGGACGACGACGAGATTCGTGACCTGATCCGTTACAACCTGGTGGCCGGCGGCCTGGAAGTCGACGAAGCGGCCGACGGCGCCCAGGCGCTCGACATGCTTCGCAGGAACCTGCCGGATCTGGCAGTGATCGACTGGATGCTGCCCACCGTTTCGGGCGTGGACATCTGCCGCGCGGTTCGGCGCGAGCCGTCAACCAGCAAGCTCCCGATCCTGATCCTCACCGCCCGCAAGACGGAAAAGGACATGTTGCAGGGGTTCTCCGGCGGCGCGGACGACTACATGGTTAAGCCGTTTTCGACGGCGGAGCTGCTGGCGCGCGTGCGCGCACTCCTGCGGCGCAACCGCCATGCTTCCGACGAGCACAAGGAATCGTACTTCTACCACGATCTCGAATTAAGCCCGGTGACCCATCGGGTCAGCCGGGCAGGACGGCGGGTGCATCTGGGGCCGACCGAATTCCGGCTGCTGCGCAAACTGATGGAGGCTCCGGAGCGCGTGTTTACGCGCCAGCAGCTGCTCGACTCGGTGTGGGGCGAAAATATCTATGTCGAGGAACGCACCGTCGACGTGCATATTCGACGCCTGCGAAAGGCCCTCAACGAAGGCGGGGGCCCTGACCTCATTCGGACCGTGTGGGCGACGGGGTACGCGCTGGACGTCGATAGCGCGTAGCGAGGCTCCGCCGGAATTTCCGGGTCCCGGGGGAAAGGCGCTGCCACCGGCGCCTGTCTACGCGCGCCGCCGCCGTCAGGCCGCGATGCCGCCCGCCGGCGGAACCTGCCCCCCCGGCGCCTCCGCCGTTGCGGCGGGCTGCCCCGCAGCCGTTGCAATTCCGGCGACAAATTGGAATGGTGCGGTCCGCCTTTGACTTCGGTACGGCGTCTCCCAGCGTGTTGTTTCAGGAGGTCCGCACATGCGGAATGCAATCCTATTTGGCCTGGCGGGGATCGCCGTCGGCGTATTGATCACGTACTTCGCGGGTCGCGACGGCGAACCGGCCTCCCAGACGGAGGAAGCCGCGCCGCCGCCGGCGGTCGAGGACACCGTGCGCTGGAAGATGGCGAGCACGTTCGCCGGGTCGCTCACGCAGCTCGGATCACTCGGCATTCGGGTCCAGGATCAGGTCGAAGCCGTCTCGAACGGCGCCGTCCAGATCAAGTTCTTCGACCCCGGCGCGCTGGTGCCGGCCCTCGAGATCTTCGATGCCGTGTCCAGCGGCGGACTCGACGCCGGCTGGTCGACGCCGGGTTACTGGGCCGGGAAGGTGCCGGCGCTTCAGCTCTTCGCGGCGGTTCCGTTCGGTCCGCCCGCCAACGAGTACATGGCCTGGTTCTACTTCGGCGGCGGCAGGGAGCTGTTCGAGGAGATCTACGCCCGGCACAACATCCGCGGCATCCTGTGCGGCGTGATTCCGCCGGAGGCGTCCGGCTGGTTCCGGCAGCCGATCGAGAGCGTCGATGACCTGCAGGGCCTGAAGATGCGCTTCTTCGGGCTGGGCGCCAAGGTGATGGACCGGGTCGGCGCCTCCACGCAGCTGCTGGCCGGCGGTGACATCTTTCCGGCTCTTGAACTGGGAACCATCGACGCAACCGAGTTCTCGATGCCGGCGATCGACCTGAACCTCGGCTTCTATCAGGTGGCCAAGCACTACTACTTCCCCGGCTGGCACCAGCAGTCCACGAACTTCGAGCTGATGATCAACATGGATCGCTGGAACGGCATTTCACCGCTCCGGCAGACGCAGATCGAAACGGTCTGCGGGGACAATTTCCGGCACTCGATCGCGGAAGGCGAGACCATCCAGATCGCGGCGCTCGAGGAACTGCAGCGCAAGGGCGTGACGATCCACACGTGGCCGGAAGCCATGCTGGCGACGTTCCGCTCCGCCTGGGAGGAAGTCGTGGCGGAGGAGGTCGCGGCGGATGCGGACTTCGCGCGCGTCTGGGAGTCGCTGACGACGTTCCGGGAGCGGTACAAGCTCTGGCGGGATCTCGGCTACCTCTAGCCCGTATCAGCGATCGGTTACGACGGTGTTCTGCCCGGAAACGTCGCGGCCGCGCACCAGGTACAGGTCCCGCTTCGCGAACTCGACGGTGCCGGATCGCTCTTCCAGGGCCTTGCCCAGCCGGCGGTCCCACACCGACGTCGTCGGCATGTAGCGACAGACGAAGCCGGCCCGCCGCCGGCCCGACCGGTTCGGCGCGCTGCCGTGCGCCAACTCTTTGCTAAACGAGGCGCGCACCAGGGCCGTCCGCGAGGGCGTCCCTTCCTT
>JAPPBK010000173.1 GCA_026705105.1 Chloroflexota bacterium
CGAGTGCGTGTGCATCTTGGTTCGCGCCCCGGCTCCGAACTGAACCACGGCCAGGTTGAAGTCCTGGTCGTCGGCCGCGTTCTGGCCGCCAATCGAGCCGGCCAGCGCCCGCACCCAGACGTTGCCGCCTGTGAAAATCGGCGCGTTCGCCTGGTTGGTGTCGCCGTCGGATGACTTGGTGACTCGCATGGCAGAGTCCTTTCGTGATCATCTCCCCCCGCGAAGCCGGGGGAGACGGGAGTGAGAGGTGATCTCCCCACTCGTAGCGGGGGGAGAAGGGAAGTGGTCTAGCTGTTGGCTGCGATGAAGGCCTGGATTCGGTTCCAGGCGTCGTTGCAGGCGTCGACGTGCTCGTCGTAGGTGCGATCGAAGAAGCTGTGCGGGGCGCCGTCGTAGGTGATGATCTCACGCGTGACGCCGCCTGCTGCAAGCGCCGCGTCCCACTCGGCGACGGCTTCCGCGGGGATACTCTCGTCCGCGCCGCCCATCAGGCCGAGGATCGGGCACTCGATCTCGGAGACGGTGGCCGAGGGCGCGGGCGCGCCGTTGAGGCCTTCCGCCGTCGGGCGTCCGTAGAAGCCAATCGCGCCCGCAAGCCCGTGTCCGGAGGAGGCCTGCAGCCAGCTGTTGCTGCCGCCGAAGCAGAAACCGACGGTGAAGACGGCCCGGTCGGCGTCGTTGGCGCGCAGCACGGCCACGGCGGCCGCGGTGTCGGCGGCGACACCCTCCGCCGTCGTGCTGCGCACGTGCGGCCAGAAATCGAACTCGGCGTCGCGCTTGGAGTTGCCGGCCGTGCGGCCGAAGTAGTCAATCGCCACCGCGTCGACGCCGATCTCGGCGAAGCGGATCGCCAGTTCCTCGTAGAAGCGGAACAGACCGCGCACGTCGGGCAGGATCACCATGCCCGCTCCCGTAGGCGACTCGGCCCGCGCATGAAACGCGGCGAACTCGGTCCCGTCGGACGCGGTCAGGGTCAGGTCTTCGACATCAACCGCCGCCCCGGCGATCGGCGCGATCGCGGGCAGCGCATCGTATCGGTGGCACATCTTGGGTGTCCTCTCTGGATGTGGTCAGCCTTGCGAGGATAACCCCTGGCGTTGGAGGAGCCTTCTCTGTCGCTACGCGACATCTCCCACCGCGGAGCGGGGGGAGAGCGGGAGGAGTTAGATGACGCCGGCCTCCCGCAACTCGGCGCGGGCGGCCACGTTCAGGCCGAGCAGTTCGCCGTAAACCTCGTCGTCATGCTCGCCGCGATTGGGCACCGGCCCCGAAATCGCGGCCGGAGTACGGGACAGCTTCCAGGGCGCGCCTGTGTAGAGCGCCCCATCGCGGAGCGGGGCGGCGACATCCGCACTCAGGTCCAGCCCGGCGTACGAGAGCGACGCGTAGTCCTCGTCGATCAGCAGCGAGGTGGGATCCATCAGCGGGAACGCCGGCACGCCGCGTCCCTGCAGGTCGATGCTCAATTCCATCGCGTCGTGATTGCGCGTCCAGGCCGAGATGGCCTCGTCGAGCGTGTCCTGGTCGGCCAACCGTCCCCGCATCGTTCTCCACTCAGGCCGATTGAGTTGCGGAGCCAGTTCGCAGAGCGTCGCCCACTCCGGGTCCGAGCGCACCACGACGGCCAGCCAGGCGTCGTCGTCCGCAGCCGGATAGACGCCGTGCGGCGCCATTGACGACCCGCGATTGCCGCGTGGTCCGGCGTCGCGGCCGTTGAGCAGCCAGTCCATCAGCGGCGCGGCGGCGCGCTGCAGCGTCGCCTCGCCCTGGGCGAGATCGATGAACTGCCCGCGACCCGTGCGCTCGCGGTACTCGAGCGCCGCCAGCAGCGCGACGAACGCGTGGCCGGCCGCGGTCGGATCGAGGTCGGCCGTGTCTTCGCGCGGCTGCGGGTCGTCGGGATAGCCGAGCAGCGACTTCAACCCATAGAGCGCGGCCAACGACGGCCCGTACGTGACCAGGTTGCGCCAGGGACCTTCGGTCGCCCCGGATGCGGACAGGGCGACCATGATGATCCGCGGGTTGACCTCGGAGAGCACGTCGTAGGACAGCCCCAGCGAGGGCATCACGCGCGGCGAGAAGTTCTCCAGCACGACGTCCGACTGTTCAACCAGCCGCAGGTACAGCGCTTTGCCGCGCGGGTCGCCGAGGTGAATCGAGATCGACTTCTTGCCCCGGTCGAGCCCATGAAACGCCCGCGGATCGTCCGCCGAGGTCGAGCCGCGGTCGCCGCCAATTGAGCCCACCGGCGCTTGCGCGCCGCCAATCGACACCCCCGACCGTCGGTGAGGCGCCCCCACTTTGATCACCTCGGCCCCCAGGTCCGCCAGGAACATACCCAGCAGCGGCCCGGCCCAGACATGGCCATGGTCAATCACCCTGAGACCGGAGAGTGGCGGCATTGATCCTTCCTAAGCCATTCCCAGTTCACTCCGTGTCTTGCAGCCTGCGTTCAGCAAGGAAGGCTATTCTCTTGGCCTGAGTGAGCAATGTCCTCCTGATACCGGGACTCTTGATTTCTCGCCTGCTAATCACATTCGCCAGATCTGACAGTGTGGAGGCCCGCTGCGCAATCCTGACGTCTGCGTGCCGACGTCGCTGAAAGACATCTTTTGGCACGATGCCGAACCTCATGGACGGCGGAAGAGAGATGCGTCTCGTTTCAGTAGGGCGATCCTCATTGAGAACAGCATTGAATCTGGATTGTTCTTCGAGCATCGTGAATACGGTGTACTCGGCCGCCAATAGTGTGTCCTTCGCCCCTTCGCGATCAGCCTTTGGGTCAAGATCCCAAAAGGGCCAAATCTCGATCTCGGCGACCTCGAATGGATCGAGAACACGTTTGGCCACAGCGTCAGATCGCTGCCCCGTTAGGTGCCGGCCGATGCGACCTGCAATGTTCTCATACGATTGCCCAACATAGATTGGCTCGCCGTCGTAGTCGAAGAAGGCGTACACGCCGCAGGCCGCGGCACGGATCATGCGACCGTTCGAGTCCTTTGTGCGCAGCGCTTGTCGTAGTTGCTGGAGAATCGCCGCAACGTCGTCCGGTGGACTGTCCGCCCGAGGACGGGAGCGTGAGCCAGAATCCGTCATCGCTGCGCCCTAATCCACTCAATACCGGCTGGACAAACGTTCTCCCCATTGCCGTTTGCGACAGCCTCAACAAAGTCTGCGATCTCGTCTAGGTTCTTTGCAACTCCACGATCAGTCGCACGTATGACCGACCAACCGCATGCTGTGATTCGATCATTTACGCCGGCGTCGCGTTCAACATTCCGGGGTATCTTGTGTTGCCAGTACTCAGACATCTCCGACAGGCGTTCCTCGCTGAGCTTCTTGCCGTGCCAGAACTCTCCGTCCACGAAGATGGCGAGCTTTCGTCCCACCAAGGCGATGTCCGGGCGTCCCGGCGCTCCAGCGTAGTCGACCCGGTAACGGAGGCCGCGACGATATAGTTCCTTGCGCAGCGCAAGTTCAGGTTTCGTGTTCTTGCGGCGAACGCGGCGCATCGTCTCCGAGCGCTGTTCCACGGTGAGTGGATCGCGGCGGTTGGCCACTCGATTAGCTCCCTGCGGCAACAGGTTCAAGACGGTCATTCGCAAACCGGGTAAGCACCGGCTCCGTCTTGGCGCGTGCATCAGTCAGGAACCCGAAGGCGTGCTCGACTAACCAGTGGACGGCAGGAACGCACACGGCGTCTCCGAAGCCGTTCTGCGCTTGCCGCCGACCTACGGTGATCGGAAACTTGCCCGCTCCCTGGAGTCGAGCGTACTCGCGGCCGGTAAGGGGCCGTATGCGAGGCTCACCGCTTCGACAGTCCACGAGGAACTGAACGCTGCTGCCTCCGTTGGCGGTGCGCAGACATCCAGCGATGTTGTCTCCGCGTACCTCTCCAACTGTGCGGCCATGGCGGACCCGGCGAAACATCGTCGCTACTCCATCCCGCTTGCCCAGCAATAGCTCCGCAACCCGTAGCGCGTGGCGATCATGCATTGCGTCTCGCAGAGACTTGACTTGTGAGTCAGGCCACCACGAAGCGTCGTCGTCGGGCACACGTTCCAGTATGTGAATCAGCCGGTTGGCCGACACTGACGGCGGTTCAGGCAGATTGTTCTCGAAACAAGGGATGTCTCGATGTGAGGCCTGAAACGAGCGAATGGCGGCCGTTCTGAGCCGAGTGACCTCGTCAGTGGGCGGTAGCGGCAGGTCGACCAAGTCTCGGCGCAGTGCGACAACGAATAGCCGCGGCCGGCTCTGCGGAGTGAACCACTTCGCATCGACTGCCACCAGGTCAATCAGATAGCCAAGTTCTCCTATGCGGGTACAGACCTCTTCAAGGTCGCGTCCGCCGTGCGATGTTACCAAGCCGGTGACGTTTTCCAATAGCAGGGCTTTCGGCGGAGTCCGCTCGGTCACCATTTCGGCGGTTAGGTCCAGAAAAGGCCAGACTGTACCCGAATGCTCACCGGCCAGTCCCTTTCGATTTCCCGCTAGTGAGAGATCAATGCAGGGGAAAGAGGCGGTCAAGAGGTCGAGGTCCTCGGGCAAGTCGTTCAGGGCCAGGTTGTTGATGTCGTCGACAGTGAGGTGGTCTCCACCGAAGCGGTCGATGTACATCCTTGCCTTGTCCCGTGCGATGTCGTTGGCAAAGACGCACTCCCAGCCGAGCGGCTCGATTGCTTCTCGAACGAGTCCGATACCTGAGAAGAACTCGGCAAATCGCGGCACTGAAGTCGCCCCTTGGTGTACCTAGGAATGTACCACACAGGAATGTGCGTTCTAGGTATGAGGGTCTCGATTTCGGTCGCGAATCCCGCCTGCTCGGGAATGACGGAGCCGGGTATAGGTGCTGATGGACCGCGCTGCTCGCGGTAGCCTGTGGCAGGGAGAAACAGACCATGCGCATTACCTTCTGCGGGACGGGTGCCGGGGGGTCAGTGAACCCTCGGCGCGGGGCTGCGTCGATCCACCTGGCGCATGGCGATGCTCGGCTCCTGGTGGATACGGGACCGGGTTTCATGGAGCGGATGGTTGACTCGGGGTTGGATGCGGACTCGGTATCTGACGTGGTGCTGTCTCATCTGCACTTCGACCACGCGATGGGCGTGATTGAGCTGTTCACTCGACTGATAGTGCGTAGAGGAGCGCCGGTGACGGTGTTTGGACCTCGCGATACAGACACGTACATCGAAGCGGCGCTCGGCTTCGCCCGCGTCAACGCCACCAGCGACTTCATCAACAGGTGGTTGGACGGCGTCTCGGTCGAGCTCACCCGGCCGGGCGACGAGCGCGAGATCTGCGGCATCGACGTGCGCTCGGTCGAGGTGCCGCACGCGCCCTACCTCGAGTGCCTGGCGCGGCGCTTCGAGGCGGGCGGACGCTCGCTCGTTTACACCGGCGACACGACCTACGCGCCCGAGGCCCTGGTCCCGCTGGCCGACGGCGCCGATGTGCTGGTCCATGAGGCGTACACGGAGTCGTGCCTGGCGCGGATGGCGGAAGGCCTGTCGGAGTCGGGGCGCGCGGGACTGTATCGCGGGGTGCAGGGCACGCACTCGACGGCCGAGTCGGCCGGCCGGATCGCCCGCGACGCCGGCGCGAGCACGCTCGTCCTGACCCACATCTTGTCGCTGGAGCGCGACTGGGAGCTAGTCGAGGAAGCGCGGCGCGCGTTCGACGGGACGATCGTCGTCGCCGCCGACGGGCTCTCACTGGAGGTCTGAGGTCGGCATGGAAGTTCGCGAGTTGACGATCATGGTTGGGACCGACCAGATCAATGCGATGACCCGCTTCTATGGTGACACGCTCGAGCTTGAGCGCATGGCGCGTTTCCGCGATCCGGTGTTCGCCGCCGCGGGCGGCTTCATCCGCCTGCTCGACCACTCGGAGATCTCGGGTCCAACGCAGGAGCCTGAGCGGATGCAAATCAACCTGTTCGTCGATGACGTCTCGAGCGAGTTCTCGCGTGTGATCTCAACCGACCCGGAGATTCGGGTGCATCGTGAGCCGGAGCGGGAATCTTGGGGCGGCGAAGTCGCCACCCTGCTCGATCCCGACGGAAATTTTGTCCAACTCCTGGAACTGGTGGAGTAGATCAGCGAATGTGCGCCGGGGCCTCGTCGCCGTCGGCGGCGATGATGGCCATGTCCTCGGCGTCGAGGTCATCCAGTTCGCCCTGGCGGTAGGCATCGTAGAGATTGAACAGCTCGGTTTTGTGCGGCCGCTTGCGCCCGATCGGGCATTCCTCCCAGGCCTCGTAGTCCTCATCGCAATAGCCCAGCCGTCGCTCGCCGCACTTGGGCTGCAGTTGGCGGCCCAGTTCCGGCGCGACGCGGACGACCTCGGCCCGCATCAGCGAGACCACCTTGCGGAACTCCCATTGCGCGCGTGTGCAAAGCCGCAGGTCGGAGATGTGAAGCAGCGAGGCGAAGTTGACAGTGATCTTGAAGTTTGTGTTCGTCGCGTTGGGCAGCAGGAAACGGGCGTCCTCTGCGGGCACGCCGGCCTCGACCATTTTCTCATAGAGCGCGCCCGCCTGGGCAAAGAGCGCCGTCATGTCGTCGCCCAGTCCGGCCCGCTCGACGGTCTTGGGCACGGTGTACGGAAAGGAACCGCCCTTGTAGGTGACGTAACGCTGACTCTGCTGCTCGAAGCTGATTCCGATGCGGTGGCGCACGAACTGGTGCGAGAAGGCGCGCGAGACGCCGGAGATGCCGAACTCGAAATGCACCTGCTCCAAGGGCGACATGTGCCCGGTCAGCAGCCGCGCCTCGACAAACTCCAGCATCTTCTCCTGCGAGATGCGCTCGTCGTCGATCCGATCCAGCACGTGTTGCGGAGTCAGCGCCGAGTAACAGACGCGGTACGCCATGTAGAGCGCGCGAATCGGGTCCTTGGTGTAGTCAATCAGCTTGACGGAGATGGCCACGTCGGTCTGCTCGCTGGCTGCGTCGAATGGTTGTGGAATATGTCAACTGAATATAGCGGAGGTCGGTTCAGATGAAGTGCGCCGTGCTCCACGCTGTCCACCCGCACTTGCGCCAGATGCGCAGTGCGTAACGGGCGTTATAGAGCGGTCGCACCGCCAGGACGGGGTCGAACCGTTCGCCGATTTCGTCCTCGCCGAAGTACTTCCACCAGCCGTTGATCTGAAACAGGCCGTAGCTGCCGCCCGACGGATCGTCCTCGTTGATCGCGCGAGGGTTCCAGCGGCTCTCGTGGAAGGCGATGGTGACGGCGTTGTCAAGCTCGTCGCGCGGCCACCCGGCCGCCCGCAGGACTTCACGGAGACGTGGTTCGGCGAGGACCATCGTGTCTGCGCCCGAGCGCCCAGCAAGCGCCTAAGCGAACGTCGTCTCAACCGACGAGGATGCGTCGAAGAAGTCCTGCAGGGTCTGGTTGAAGCGATAGAAGAGGTCGCGGCGGT
>JAPPBK010000179.1 GCA_026705105.1 Chloroflexota bacterium
CAGCCGACGTAGTTGTCGCCTGGCTGCAGCCGGAGGTTGTAGGTCTCCGGTTGCTCAACATCTCCATCCGGCGACGCTAGAGCCACGTCGGCGGCCATGAAGGCGCTGAGAATGATGACGAGGGAGATCAACCGCTGAACGAATCGCATCGCCTGCGACTGTAGATGATGTCTGTCATTTGGGGGCATTCGGACTCACTCCTGGAGCTTGCGCCCTTGTTGCTCGCCATCGCAAGAGCTCGCGCAGACCTCTACCCGGCGACGGAGTTCGTGCGTGCGCCAGCGTTGGCATTGAACACCGCCATCAGCTTGCCGATGCAAGCCCAAGGCGGACGAGGCTCAACCGACGCTGTGCGGGCCGCCGGCCTCAAGGAGAGTTCCGCATGACGAGTCTCTGCGCCCCGACCTCTCGCTCCAGTGTGCTGCTCTCATGTCACCCAACTCGTGTTGCGGCTCAGCCGTGTTGCATCGCAGCTGTTCTGGCCGGAGCAGAGCAGCTAGCGGCCGACGTTGCAGGTACACCACTGATCTTGAGTACGACCGCGGTTGCCGGCTTGTCACAGAGCGCACAAGTAACTTGGCCGGTCTGCGGGTAGGGGCAGTCGCGTGTCGCAGCTTGGATTGCCTGTGCGTACGCTCGACGCATGACCTGGACCAGCTCAAACTCTTCCCTCTAGCGATGCGAGAGTCGATGTCATCCTGATTGCAGTTCAGCCGGAGAAGAATCCATCCTCAAAAGGGTAATCCGTTGATCTGAGCGGTTGTCCGGAACGCGCAATGCGGTCGAGGCTGTGGGTCACTTGGAAGGATCTTGGTTACGTCCAGCTTGGTGACTCCATTTGGACTGCCTCATCGGCCGGAGTGCAGATGACGGTCACTCGCATCTAGTGGTCAGACCACCACTGCTTTCATTTGTACACATAGGCATGGGTCATCTGCCCAAGAAATATTGATACCCGAAGCATTGCAGTTTGCTCTACCGCCAATCCAATGTGGCGCGACACTGAAGGAGTAGCCGACCGGGCGGGCCAGAGACGTCGCCGAGGGAACGCTCAGGATTCCTCCGACAGTTCCGAAGGAGACGTGCTTGCTCGACTTGACCTTCGCCTAAGCGGGGGCGATTTGGCAGACGCCGATTACGTTGATGAAGACTACAGGGAGAGTCGAATGAAGGAGATTCCTGTCTGGATCCAGTGGCTGCTTGCCGTCTTTACTGTTGCCGCTTTAGTCATGGGGATATGGGCGCTGGTTGGGGGGATGCAACACGAGGATGAAACAGGGACGGCTCATGCCGCGATCATCAGGCGGCACAAACTCGTTGCAGGTGATCTGGTCAGACTTCGGACGGATGGCATCAGCGTGTACTACGTGACAAGAGCCGATGATCGCACCGCCGACCTCCGCCATGTGCAGAGTTGGGAGGATATTGAGGCGGCCAGCTGCGGGGATAGACACATCGCCGCGGTCGTTCCGATTCAGGATGTGCGACAGTTCCAGCCTTTCGAACCCGGGGACTTCCCCAAAGTGCATGAATGCAGCAAGTGACACGCTGCTCTGGCTGTCTATGGTGCATCGGCGGTAGTGACAGCCGAAGACACGTCCTGATGCTCTTGGGGAGATTCGCGGCCCACTCCCCTTACTCCTAGCCAAGCCCTAATGGCCGCCTTGACGAGACCGACAGAGGCGATTCTCAAGGTTGGCGTGGTCGCCCTTTCGGTGAACTCGAGCGGTGCCAGCAAGACCCGGCTCTGTAGGCACTTGCGTGAGTGGCCCACGCGAACGGCGTGAGGTTCTGCGAACCGAACCACAGGGAAGCCCTCCGACTCGCCGCCGTTTCACCAGTTCCTGGTCAGGAGCATCCTCGATTCAACGAGGGGCGGACGGACTGGGACGTTCGGTTTTGTGCTGCCCGCTAGTTGGCCGACAGCTGTGAGCCCAAAATTGAGAGGCCAAGCGACGTCTCTGCTGTGCAGTAGCACAGATGGGAAGGACAGTCATGACTCGGGACGAGCCGACGTAACGCCCTCGGTTGCGCCATTCGGGGTTGGTCAAATGGCTAGGCAACGTGCGCGGAACTTGTCGAGCGCTGGGGGCGCCGAACTCACACTGCTTCCATTGATAGCCGCAGGCAGAGGATTCAGTGAGTGAGCGCCTCGGAACCGCTGTTGGGGCCAATCCTACGACGAATGGTCACATGTACTGCTCAATGGATAGTCCAGAGACTGGCAAAGGCCGGGCACGGTGATCCTTCGCCTCCGAAATGCGGAGTCGCTCAGCTCAGTTGCCACATTCGCATAGTCCAGACAAGGCAGCCGCGAAACCCTTGAACCGCGGATGTTCAAGGAGGTTCGACTTGGCCGAGTCAGTGAGGCCGCAGGAGGTCAACAGCGCCACGGCCAAGGCCAGATAGAGAGACGCGGCCAGCGCGCGCAGCATCGGCTCGACTGAACCAAATCGAGATTGTCACGACTCAGCTGGCGTTGGTCGAGAGGGTTACTTGCCCGGCATGGCGTTGGGACCGCGTCGAGTTTGCCGTGACGCGACTGGTTGTGCCGCTGGGGGGAATCCGCAGCTTGAGATCAGCCCACGGACCGACTCCCGGTTCACGGCTGCCTGCGAAGGCCTCGCCGCTCGCCCGGACCAACCTGAGGCCTGACTAACTGCGCCAGATCCATCGTGATGGAAGAACGCGGGATCTCCGAGGCAGTGGCCTACTATCGCGACTTTGGACACGCCGGAGCAACTGCTTGCCTGAGCCGCGAGTCACTGCCACAACGGGACTTCTTGTTCGTAGATTGACCACGTTGCAAGCAGCCACTGCTGCGCAATCGGCAAGTGTTTCGGTTCGACGCCTCCTTCATGGTCTTGCGGGCTCCCTACTCATCTATCTGCTACAGCAGTTGGAGCAGATTGTGATCACGCAAAGGATCCCGGCTGAAACCTCAGCGTTGCCGGTAGTCGGCCGTGAGGGCGGAGCTGTTGGCCGGGACAATCGAGCTGTCGCGCGAGTCGGGAGCTTGGAGCAACTCTTCGGTGAAGTCGGCGCCCGCCTGAGTCTGCCGGTTGGATACGCTGCTCAGGGCCAACGACGAAAGTAGTTCCGCAAATGAAGATAGTGCTCGTGTTCTTAGCCGGCATCATTATCGGAGCGCTCATCGTCGGCGCGGTCTGGCGCAGCGGCGGCCACATTAGCGCGAGCGCGGAAGCGGAGACAGCCGAGGTGCGCATCTCAGCACGCAAGGTGCTGGGTGGCGATATCGAGTTTGCCCTGCAGCAGCGTCATGCGGGTGGCTGGGGCGAGCGCCAGCTTGCGCGAGCACGGTTTTTCCCCGGCGACCGCACCGAAGGCGGATGGCTGAACTCATCGCCCTACACCGTCGCGTTCGAGCGAGTGTTGTACGTCCGTACGTCAGAGGTTGACGGGTTTGAGATAGGCCTCTTTGGTGAGCCAGAAAGAGACGACGACGTTGCCGTGATCGAGGCGGCCGTGCGCCAGTCTGTCCGACACTTCCTTGAGCGCGATGGCGTGAGCGCATCGAACGAGGATTTGCGCTTCCACTTCGTGTACGACCTCGACACCTGGCTTGAGCACGCGAGAGATGCTGGCGACCCCGTCGCCGAACGCAAACTCACCCACTTCCAGTGGCTGTCGGCGTGGGGTGGCGATTTCAACACAACACGAGTCGAGGGCGCAAAGGCCGGGTTGATTATGGTGTACGCCAACCCCAATCTTAACTTGTACGACTCGACGACCTTGGTGAACGCACGAGCCACCATCCGGCACGAGTACGTGCATGCGTTGCAGTTTCATCTGAGCGAGGGGCGTTGGTTGTCTGGCAGCGATGGCGTGCCGGCCTGGTTCTACGAAGGCCAAGCCCATCTGGAAACAGCCGAGGTGTTGCGAACGGACACAGCATGGGGCGATATCCCCGTTGAAGAGATGCGTAGATGGGCTCAGGATTGCACGGCCCCTGTGGTGCACTACACGGATGCCCATGCGTGCGCATACCAGCTTGGGCCGCTCGCGATTGATTGGCTGGCAAACGAGTTCGGCATGGATGCAGTCTGGAACGTCTGGCGCGGCGTCGGTACCGGAGGCGTGTGGCCCACAGTCTTCCGGCAGGCGTTTGGCATCAGCGTGGAGCAGTTCAGCCAGCGTTTCGAGCGGCATCGCGATAGTTGGTAACTAATGCGAACCAGTCGAGGCGCACGACAAGCGCACACTGACACGCCTGGACCTGTGCTACGTCCGCGTCACCTTGCTGATCGTCGCCGAACTAGACTTCGTGCCCCACAAACGGGCCCATAGCGAACAATTCTCCCAGGTGCTGCCCGACCAGTGGGAGGGCTACTCCACGATAGTCACCACCAACATTGAAATCTCCGAGTAGGTCAGGAACTTCGGCGACGAGAAGGTGACCACCGCTTTGCTCGACCGCCTCGGCCGCCATCCACACATCCTCACGACCAAGGGCCGGTCCTACCGGAGCCGTCGACGGAACACAGCCTGAACGGGAGGTGAAGCCGACCCAGAGGCATCCGAACTCTGGCCTTTCTGGCATACCGCCCGAGCCCAGGGCTCCTTGACCGGCCGCCAAACCTGTCCGCCAACTGCCAATCCAACTTCACATCCCACGCCCTTTGGCCCGGTGGGAAACTGGGCGGCAGTCCGCCCAGACACCAGGTCAACGGTAGTTGCTAGGGCAGTCGTCGCGACAGCTTTGCACTGCAACTCCAACACGCGCCGGCACCGCCACTGCGCTTCGTTCGCATACGTGGCCGCAGCAGACGACCACTCACGGCAGAGGGCATGCGCTGCTTACTGGCCAAACTAGTCTCCATCCACCATCGCGTGAGACGATCCGACGAGCGCCGGAGCCACTCTTGCCGAAGAGGCAGGCACTCTAGGTCGAAAGAGCTCGGGAGCTCCAAGCCGAGCGCCGAAGATATTGCCTGTTTGCGGCACGGAGGAGTTCTACCGCATAGCCGACGACATCGGCCTGGATGACGTCGTCGCGCGCCCCGGTAATGAAACGAGCCACCCCCACCGGGCCGGGGCCATCGTGGTCGCAGAAGTCCCGCTCGATGACCGAAAGAGCGTCATCAACAAAGGGGCTGGGTATGAGAGCAACGAGGCTGCCGGCGACATCGTCGATGCCGACCCCTCTCCAGACATAGAACAGGTCATACGCATCCTTGTTCTCGGTCCGGTTGCTGAAGGCGAGTGCCTTGAGAACGGTGAAGGCGCCCGGACCGCACACGGGAATGCTCCGGGTTGCGACAGCGCCTGAGGGGATGCGGCTCACCAATTCCTTGAGGCGCCGGTCCTTGAAGGCCAAATCGAGGCCCGGCGTGACGATGGCTGCCAGATCGGACTCGATGTGCCGAAGCGTTCCGCCCTGCGTCGCGTCGTCGCCAGGGGCGATAAGGAAGTCCACGCGCACAGGGAGCCGCTCAGGGGCGGTCCAGGTCTGCAGGCTCTGGTTGCCTTTGTCGTTGATCGCAGCCGTGAATCCTGCGTCTCGCAGCCGGGCACCCAGGGCGCGGTACCGCCGCTGGTCCAGGATGGCGAGCGCCAAGCCCATATCCAGGTCCATCGTACCCACATGAGCGTCGGTACCCGGGGGCAGGGAAGTCCTGATCTACGAGGAGGTGCGGAGCAAGTCCACCGACCACGACAATCTCGGGGAGCAGGTCGCCCAGCTTGGTCGCGAGATAGAGGCACGTGTCACGGACGAAGGCCGACTGTGAACGGTTGTAGCCCCCGCCGGTCGGAGGCTTAGTGGTCATACTTGCCCCCGAAAGCAGCCGCACTCGGAGTTCTGCGGCCGCTTCCGCTGCGCGCTCGGGATGATCCTTCAGATCGAGGTAGGCCTGCAAGGGGTGAACGCAGCGGATGCCGTCGACCTCCTCCGCTCCTTCGAAGACACCCTCGTCGCGCGGTACCACGAGCCAGAGGTTTGAGCCCCTCGCTTCTTCACGAAACCCGAGATCGCGAATCGCCGCGAACGAGGGAGGATGAGAAAGGTAGATCGTCGATAATCGGAATCCTGCGTGTCGCTTCCACAACCATGCGGCCGGGAGCGCGGTGGCGGCGTACCGCATCCCGCTCCGTTCTAGTGCCTCGGCGACCGAACGGGTCAGAGACTCGCCCGTTCGCGCTGGGATGTGGCCGCGAATCACGTGCTGCCTATCGAACCGGTAGTCGTCCCGCCATGCATCAAGCAGTGCCCCTCGATCGGTGACACGAACCCAATCTCTAGCGCGCTCGAGCAGACCGGCTTCCGCGAGCCTCCGGACGATTCGGCTAACGTGTCCCCTACTCAGGCCGGCTCCAGCGGCGATGTCGCTTTGCTTGAACGTCCTTGATGGCATCATCAGCAGGTGTCTCGCCACCCGAGACCCGCTTGGCCCGAACGCACTCCGCGGCCGCCCGGGCCTTCGGAAAAAGTTGCGATTGCCGAGGTTCTGATAGAACAACCCTGGCGCGACGATTCGCGCATTCCCGGAGAGATCCAGACAGGCAATGTCTGCTCGGGCGCATAGGTCCCGCGCGACGTCCCCCATGTAGGGCACCGCGATGAGCAGGATCGCCTCGCCGGCGAAGCTGGCCCTGAGCGCCCGCAGTTGATGAATGGCGCCAGCCACAACGCTCGCGGAACCAGAGCGCTTCCATTCGAGAACGAAGCAGTGGCTCCGCACGGTGAGGAGAGCGTCAACCCCACGGCCGTTTCCGCCAGGCGCCTCGTATCTGGCGCTCTGAATCGCCTCCGGCGCATCCAAGATCTCTACGAGGCGCTCGGCCGCCTGTCGGATCGCCTGTCGCTCACGCGGGATCTACCTCGTTTCGCTTACACACAAGGTTGCGCACTTGTGCAATGCACCCCATTTGCGCTAGATCGGCGTGAAGCGCCTTCCCTGACCACGCCGCGGTCCCTCAAATCACGCGAACACCCGACGAACCACTCCAGCGTCGCTTATCGGGACCAGGCGATGCGACGCAAACGTCTGACCGGTGTAAGCCACAATCTGCCCGGTTCTGCCCTGCATGTACGCCAAAACACCACCATCCAGTTTGCCCTTCAGCCGGACGTGAGTAGGACCAGTAACAAGTGCCACGTGCAAACAGAAAACAGGCAGCGAGAACAAGACCCCCAGACATCTTGATCCTGTCCCGATTGCTACAACTCGCAGTTCACACGCCACGCTGGACCTTCGTGCCAGTTCTCATTGCGCCTTGACAAACCGACACGGCGCGCACGCGGGCCAGCCGGTGTCGGGCGAAGCGCTCGCTGAAGCGGGC
>JAPPBK010000097.1 GCA_026705105.1 Chloroflexota bacterium
TGATTAGTCGCGGTGGGCTGAGATTGACAAGCCGGCTCAACACAGGGTGCGCCTCCGTTATGTACAGCTCAGTCTTCGGACAGCAACGCATCGACAAAGGCGGTTGCGTCGAACGGCGCAATGTCGCCGAGCCGCTCGCCTGTGCCCGCGAAGCGTACGGGAATGTCGAGCTCCTCGGCGATTGCGAACACGATGCCGCCCTTGCTGGTGCCGTCGAGTTTCGCCAGGCAGACCGCGGTCACGCCGGTCGCGTCGGAGAACTGGCGCGCCTGGCTGAGGGCGTTCTGCCCGCTGGTGGCGTCAATCACCAGCAACACTTCGTGCGGCGCGCCTTGATGCCGTGACTCAACCACGCGCCGCACTTTGCCCAGCTCGGCCATCAGGTTGCGCTGCGTTTGCAGTCGACCGGCGGTATCGATCAGGATCACATCCGCGCTGCGCGAGATGGCCGCCTCTACGGCGTCGTAGGCGACGGCTCCCGGATCGGAGCCCTGCTGATGGGCGATCACCGGCGCCTGGAGCCGCTCGCCCCAGGTTTGCAGCTGCTCGATTGCCGCAGCACGGAACGTGTCGGCCGCAGCGAGGATGACTGACTTGCCCTCTTCCTGATAGGCGTGGGCCAGCTTGGCTATCGACGTGGTTTTTCCGGCTCCGTTCACGCCCACGACCAGGATGACGTGCGGCGTGCCGACAGGCTCAGAGCCATTCTGCGAACTCCACAAGGGCCCGATTCCGGCAGGGCGCTCCAATCCTCGGATCATGCGTTCGCGCAACATCTCCCGGATCGCGGCAGCGTCCTTGCCGGCTGCGTCTTCCTGGAGCTCCTCGACCCACTGAGCTGACGTTGTCCCGCCGATGTCGCCGAGGATCAGCGTCTCTTCAAGCTCCTCCCAGAAGTCGTCGTCGACACGAGAGCGCCGAAAGATGCGCCGCAACGCGCCGAGCTGGCCGCGCCGAGTGTTAGCCATGCTGCGTTGATACTCGCCGCGAACCTCGTCCGTTTCTCGAGCGTCCTGCTCAAGCGCCTGTTCGTCAGGCTCGTCCCCGCGACGGAAACGTCGGAACAGGCCGGGCATCAGTCGCCGACTCCTTCGCTGAGCAGGCGCTCGCTGAGCCAGACGGAGAGATCGTTCATGCTCTGTCGCCCGATCTCGTGCTGCATCGGGTACTCGCGATAGTCAAGGTTCATTCGCATCGCCTGGAGTCGATCGCGGGAGTTGCGTCCGCGATCAATCTCGACCAGGGGGTCGTTGACGCCGTGTTGGACCAACAGTGGCAGGTCAGCGGCGTCAGGGTTGACATCATCTGCGGCTTCGTCGGAGAGCCAGGTCGATAGCATGGCTGCGCCTCGCCAGCGATGAGGCTCGCTCAATGCGAGTCGATAGGCCAGCGAACCGCCCTGCGAGAAACCCATCAGCGCCAGCCGCCGGGTATCGACCCGGTATCGCTCGCAGGCGGCGCTGATGAACTCAGACAGGGCAGAGGCGACGCGGGCGAGTTCTCCGTCAAGCGGCCGATCATCGGCCCCGCGACGCATCCAGGTGTACATCGGCGAGTAGGAGTATGGCGCGCCTTCGAGCCGGAACTCGGCTTGTGGACAGATGACCTGGAGCTGGCCATCGGCCAGGATCGGCGCCAGCGGCGCGAGGTCCTGGCAGTGCGCGCCGTGGCCATGCAGTGCGATCAGGGTGGGATGCGGACCCGCGCCTGCGGGGGTCCAGACGGCGTGAATGAAGTCCATGACGCTCAGATTACGACAGCGCGGCCCACGGTTGGCCGGCGCATGTGCAAAGTCGTTGTGCGAGGAGTCGTCATTGTCCAGGCGAAGGCTCAAGAGGCGGTCGCGATTGCTTGATCGACCTTGACCGAGAGCAATCGGCTGACTCCCGCTGCTCCCATGGTGACCCCATAGATGCTGTCGGCCTGCTCGATTGTGCGTCGGTTATGTGTGATGACCACGAACTGAGTCTCCCTGGCGCGCTCCTTCAGCGCATTGACGAAGCGTTCCACGTTGGCTTCGTCGAGCGCGGCATCGACCTCGTCCAGGATGCAAAACGGCGCCGGCCTGACCTCCAGAAGAGCGAACAGCAAGGCGATTGCGGTCAGCGCCCGCTCACCCCCGGAGAGCAGTCCCAGCGTCGAAACGCGCTTGCCCGGTGGTTGGGCGCGAATGTCGACCCCGAGGCTGCGCTGCGTCTGCGTCTCGGGCTCGGCATCTTCACCTGCCGCGGATGACTCCTCGGCGAGCACCAGCTCCGCGCGACCACCACGGAACATGAGCTGGAAGTAGCGCTGAAAGGCTTCGTCCACGCGGCGGCAGGCATCGCGGAACCGACGTTCAATCTGCTGCTCGAGGTCTCGCTCGGCCTCGCGCAGCGATCGTTCAGTCTGCTCAAGGTCGTCGATCTGGGCTTCGATATCTCGCCACCGGCCATGCTCAGCGTCGTACTCGCTCGCGGCGCCGGGATCGACCGGACCGAGCCGCTGCAGCTTCTGCTGTAGGTCTTGCATACGCTCGTGGAGCTGTGAGACGGTCGGCGCCCGGGGTTCAGCCACCGCGAGCGCGACGGCGCTCGCTGGAGCCCCGGACGAGCGCTCCACGTGTCGACCGGCGCCGTTGCCGACGGGCGCCGAGCCGATGGGTTCGAGCGTCGATTGGCTGTGGCGATGTCGGATTGAGAGATCGATGCCTTCGGCGGCTGCCTCGGCCTCCAGACGCGCACGGGCAGTCTCCGTCTCGCGCAGCGACGCGTCCGATTCAACCGCGCGCCGTTCGGCGACGAGCCGTGCTTCCTGGGCTCGCTCCACTTGACCAACGGCCTCGGCCCGGCGTTGCTCCAACGCTGCAAGACGCTCGCGTGTCGCGTCGCGGGCGGTAGTGTCGTCGGCGGTCGACGCGGCGGCCTCAAGTTGCGGCTCTCGCGCTCGGATTGTGGATTCGACCTCGACGAGCTCCCGACGCAAGGAGCCGAGTCGGGCTCGATCAGCGCGGGTCCGCTCGGCTGTGGCGGCGAGGGCCCGTGCTTCGGCGAGGACGGCGGCGCATACGTCTCGCCGCCGTTCGAGCGCAGCAAGGTCCGGCGCTCCTTCATCACCCGAGTCGGCCAGCTCGAGTTCCGCCTGCGAACACCCAACGCGTGCCTCAGCGAGCGCTACGCGCAAGCGCTCGACATCGAGGCGCAGCCCGCGAGACAACGCCAGCGCCGCTCCCCGCCGGCGACGCAACGTCTCCAACAACTCTCTCGCCTGTTCTGCCTCCAACCGAGCAATCTCTCGCGCCTCGGTGAGTTGCCGCAGCGCCTGCTCGGCATCTGTGACGTGCTGATCGACCTGCTCACCAGCCGGAATCGAGTCAAGTTCGCGCGTCATCGTCGCGCGCTCTGCGCGAAGCTGATCGATCTGCCGCCGCAGGCGCGCTGCACCGGGCAGCGAGCCGCCGCCGAGCACGACCCCGTCTGGACGGAACACGATGCCATCTGGCATGGCCGCAGTGCGGTTCGACTCGACCGAAATCCTTGCCTGCTCGAGCGTGTCGGCGGATTCCACGGCTTGCAGGGTCGCGCGGATCAGTTCGTCGGCGCGATCCTTTGGCAGCGCTATTGCCCGTCCGGCATCGCCGTCGACGACTCTACGAACTGACTCGCTGGCTTCTTCGGGAGATTCGTGCAGTGTCGCATCCATCAGTTCGCCAAAGATGGCGTCCGCACGCACGTGGTCAGCGGTCAGTTCGTAGACCCGAGCACGGAGAGTGTTGGCAGCGGCGACTCGACGCTCGAGGCTGTCGACCTGTGCGGCAATCTCATCAATCCGAGAGGAGAGGTCCGCGCGGCGACGCCGGTTCCCTTGCTGCTCTTCGCGACGCGCAGCCACTCGCAGCTCTGCGTCTCGCACGAGAGTCTCCGCTTGTTGCCACGTCTGTTCACTCTCGTGATGCTCCGCTTCGACCGTTGACAGTTCCAACGCGCCATGGTGAATCTGAGCTGCCGACGCGCGCCAGCGTCGCGAGAGTTGCCTCGCCTGTGCCGCAATCTCTGCGATCTCCGCAAGCGACCTGCGACGCTGAGCGATTGCGGTTGCCTGCGACCGCTCAATCCGGTCGCGACGTTCGCGCGCCGAGGAGAGGGTCCGGCTCGCTTCGGCCAACGCCCGCGCGGCTGATTCCACGTCTCCTTCTACCCCTTCGTCGGGCTGTGCTTGCACGCGGCCGGCCAGATCGCCGATCTCGCGGGCGAGCCAGGAGCGTTGCTGCTGATCGAGTTCCTGCTGGTGCTCAAGCGTGCGAAGCCGAGTTCGGGCGCCGCGGATGGTCTCATCGGCCGCTTCGACAGCCCGTCGGGCGGCGGCGGCCTCGCGCTCGACCGCGCCGAGCGCGTCGGTCGCCGAGGCGCGCTCCGTTTCTGCGTTCGTGCGTACGGTCGCGGCGGAGGCTGCGGATTCCCTTCGGACCAGCAGCTCCTGGTCCGACTCCGCCGAGGCGGCGAAGAAGTACTCGCGCTGCGCCTCGGTGAGTTGCAGCCTGAGCTTCTGGGCCTGACGCGATCGGCGTGCCGCGCGCTCAAGGCTCTTCAGCCGGGGAGAGAGTTCATCGCGCAGCAGACGCGCGCGTTCGAGGTGTTCCTGCGCGCGCTCCCGTCGGCGGCGCGACTCCTCCATCTGGTGGCGGTGTTGCCGGACTCCACTGACCTCCTCGATTGCCTGTCGCCGCTCCAGGGGCCGCAATCTGAGCATCTCATCGACCAGACCCTGGCTCATCAATGCGAACCCTCCGGAACCCAGGCCGGAGTTGCGGAACAGATCCTGGACATCGCGCAAGCGGGCGGCGCGGCCGTTGATTCGCAGTTCTGACTGGCCGTCGCGGTGGACGCGGCGCACAAGTTCGATCTCAGCGGCATCCAGGTCGAGCCAGCGGTCGCTGTTGTCGAGCTGCACCCGCACCTCGGCAAATCCCGATGGCGCGCGATCGCGACCGCCCGTGAACACCACATCCTCTGCCCGACGAGTTCGCAGGGCGCGGCCCGAGCCTGCGCCGATCGCCCAGCGCAGCCCGTCCATGACGTTCGACTTGCCGGATCCGTTTGGTCCGACCACGGCCGTGAGCGGTGAGTCGAACTGCAACGCCGTCCGCGCGGCGAACGACTTGTAGCCGTGCAGTTCGATCGATCGGAGCCGCATCAGGCCGACTCCTCGGGGAGTCGCTGCAACGCAAGGCGCGCCGCTTCCATTTCCGCTGCCTGCTTGCTTCGACCCACGCCCTCGGCCAGCGAGTCGCCGTCAACCTCGACTACGGCGCGGAACGACCGATCGTGGTGCGGCCCGCACTCCGCGATGATCGCGTACGTCGGCTGCGCGCTGCTCCGAGACTGGACAAGCTGCTGTAGGCGCGACTTTGCGTCGGGTACGACGCCGGCGTCGGCGATATCGGCAAGCTCATCGGCGAGCAGCGAGAGAATGACCGCCTCTGCGGCTTCATCGCCGCCGTCGATCCAGACTGCGCCGATGACGGCCTCCAGCGCTCGGCTCAGTACCGTGTCTCGCTCTCGACCTCCCTCGTTGGAGATGCCTGCGCCCATGAGCAGGCACGGTCCGATCCCGACAGATCGAGCGATTTCTGCCAGCGTCTCCTTGCGTACGAGCCGCGAACGTGCCACGGTCATCCAGCCTTCGCCGGCCTTGGGAAAGCCCTGGAACAGGCGGCGAGCAACGACAGCACCAAGGATCGCATCGCCGAGGAACTCCAGGCGTTCGTTGGACTCTTCGCCTGCGCTCGCCGCCTCGTTCAGCCATGAACGGTGCACGAGGGACTGGCGCAGGAGGTCGGGATCGGCAAAGCGATACCCGAGTCGATCCTGCAACATGACGAGCGGACCCTCAGAATGCGCGCACATCGTCTTCTCAGTGTACTCAGGTGATCAATTAGTGGACAGGTGGGGCGGGCATTGCCGGGCTTCGACTCCATCGTCGTACGGTGAGATGCATGAAGCGCGAGTTTCCACGGCGGCGGCTGTTCGACTTCGTCCGGCGTCGGTCGGAACCGGCCTGGCTGCTGTTGAACACATTATGTCAAACCGCGGCCGCGCGCGATGAGCCGCTCTATGTGGTCGGTGGTGTCGTGCGGGACATCCTGCTCGGCGTCGATGCATCTCCGCAGACCTCGCTCGACCCTGACCTGGACCTCGACATCGCCGTTGACGCCGATACTTCCGCCTATCGCGCCGCGATCGCCGGCGCCGTCGAAGCGAGCGCCACGCATCACGAGCGTTTCGATACGGTGAGTGTCACGTTGCCCGACGGTGCCACCGTCGATCTGGCTCGAACTCGAGCCGAACGGTATCCGAGCCCCGGCTCCTTGCCCGTGGTCGAGCCGGCGCCGATCGAGGCGGACCTGGGCCGCCGCGACTTCACGATTCATGCCGCTGCCGTCGCCCTCGTCGGCCCCGACTCCGGGTCCCTGCTTGACCCCTTCGGGGCGCAGGCAGATATCGAGTCGCGCAGCATCCGCATTCTGCACGGGGATTCATTCCGTGACGATCCGACGCGATTAATCCGCGCTGCCCGATACGCGGCGCGAATAGACGGCAAGATTGAGCGACGCACTGCCGCATCCGCGCGGCGCGATCGCGCATTGCTCAGCACGCTGAGCGTTGGTCGATTCGGTGACGCATGGCGGCGCCTGCTCGACGACACGGCATCGCGTGAAGCGCTGGGCTTCTCTCGAAGACTGCGACTGCCCGAAAGCCGGGAGCCGCGTTGGGCGCTGCCGTCGGGTGTGCGCGGCTGGCCTCGAGGGGCGGAGTCGTTCTGGTCATGCGTAGGCTTGACCAGTGGGGACCCACAGATCGATCAATGGCTGCCACGATCGGTGGGAATGACCCGCCGGGAGCAGCTCTCCCTGGCTGCGGGAGTCGGGATGCGCGGACTTCGACGAAGCATCGGAGCAATGAGAAGACCGTCGAGCGTGGCTGCGACGCTTCATCCGGTTCCCGACCCAACGCTTGAGGCTGCGGCCCACCTGTGGGGCGGCGCAGCGGGTCAAGCTGTCGCCTTGCACCTCGCACGGCGCGAATCGATCCGCGCGCCCATATCGGCCGGTCGACTGAGCGAACTGGGCGTCGAGCCAGGTCCGGCGACCGGCAGGTGGCTGCGCAAGCTCGAGGGGCTGGTCTGGGACAACGAGCTTGATCCCCATGATCCGGCGGCTATTGCCCTGACTGAAGAGCGGATACGATTGTCGCGATGACTAGCGAAGCGATCTCGGAGTCTGAACTCCCGGCCTGCGTTGTCTGTGATCAGCCGGCCGCTC
>JAPPBK010000303.1 GCA_026705105.1 Chloroflexota bacterium
GGACGTTGAACCACTCCCGGTCGTTGTGGCTTGCCAACTCAACCAGGAAGCCGATCAGT
The DNA here is from genome assembly GCA_026705105.1 of Chloroflexota bacterium. Taxonomy (GTDB): domain Bacteria; phylum Chloroflexota; class Dehalococcoidia; order Bin125; family Bin125; genus Bin125. The sequence goes on from JAPPBK010000303.1 coordinate 60, forward strand.
TGCTCGCTGAAGACCATGTCTGCCTCGCTCCGGTTCGGTGCTTCAACTGACGAGGGTATCGGGCGCGTGGTCGGGGGCGCGGTAGCGGCTAATCGAGCGCCACAGCAGGCCGATCAGCAGGGTCGCGCCGAGTCCGATCGCGCCGCCCATGAAGTAGGTGTTGTCGACGCCGATCTCGTCGCCCCAGAATCCGACCCAGATGATGCCGATGTTGTTGGCTGTTTGCGCCATCAGCACCATGACCGAGAAGGCGCGACCGCGCATTTCGTCGGGCGTGGTCAGGTGCACGGTGACCTGACGGACGGCGACGGTGACGGCGTCGGCGGCGCCCAGCATCGCGATCACGATCATCCCGACCCACAGCCAGGGCGCCGCGCCGAGCGCAAAGAGGAGCGCCGCGTAGAACGCGGAGGCGGCCAGCACCATGATCCCCTTGGCCCGGTAGTTGACCAGGAACAGGGCCAAAAGCATGCCGCAGGCCGAACCGACCGCGTTGACGGTGCCCAGCGCGCCGGCCGAGCCCACGCCGGCCATGAACAGCCCGGTGGCGAGCAGCGGCAGGATCTCGCGGTAGTACGAGATCACCGTGATGCCCCAGTCGAGGATGAACAACCCCGGCAGGATCGGATGTCGGACGACGTAGCGGGCGCCTTCGATCACCATGCGCAGGGTCGATTGGCGCTCCGAGACTGCCCGCGCGGACGTGCGAATCAGCGTCGGCATGACGGCTGAGACGGCGGCGAATCCGGCGGCGACCCAGAGCATGCCGATCGCGTCCAGCCCGATTGCAAGCGCAGTAACGATCAGGCCACCGAGGATCCAGCCCGTCATCTGGGTGCTGGTATCGATGGTCACTGCGGCGCTCAGGTAGCGCGGGGGAACCACGCGCGGTGTGATCGTCGCCCTGGCCGGGGCGACAAACGTGGCCAATCCGCCCAGTGCGCCCAAGGCGACCCACGCCATCCAGAACTCGAGCGCGTCGACGGTTGCCGCCGATGCGACGAGCACGAGGATGATCAGCACGCTGGCATTGGCGGCGGCCATCAGCCAACGCCGATCAAATCGGTCGGCCAGCACCCCGCCGTAAAGCACGGCAAAGGCCTGGATCGGCAGTTGCACCGCGCCGATGATCGCGACCTCGGTGAACGATTCAGCCCCGGTCTGGTCGAGGAACCACTGGGGGATCGCGATGAAGCGGATCTGCTGGGCGATGATCATGCAGAGCGCCGCAAGCCAGAGCACGCGATAGTCGCGGATGGCGAACAGGCTGCGCAGCGGAGGCCGAGCCAGGGTCGGACGCTCGCTCATGCCGAGCGCCGCCGCAAGGGATGCTCGTCAGTCATACTGTTCGGCGAACCTATTCGCATGCGGCGCATATCTGCGCAGGGTATCGCCGAAGCCGAGCGCAACGGGAGGTCCACATGAAGGTCGGCATCTATCTGCCCCAGATCGGCGGAGCGGCGAGTCCCGAGCAGATCACGCGCGTGGCGCGTTCAGTCGAGTCCAACGGCTACGACTCACTCTGGACGCTGGACCACGTGGTGCTGCGGCCCGATCAGGGTTCCGACTATCCCTACTCCGAGGACGGCCGCTTCCTGGTGCCGGCCGAGGCGCCGATGTTGGAGCCGCTGACCCTGTTGACCTATGCCGCCGCCGTGACCGAGCGGGTCGAGCTGGGTACCGCCGTGCTGGTCGCGCCCATGCGCGCGCCGGTGCTGCACGCCAAGATCATGGCAACCCTCGATCATCTCGCCGGCGGCCGGCTGATCCTCGGCGCCGGGGTCGGCTGGTGGAAGGAAGAGTTCGAGGCGCTGTCGATGCCGTTCGATCGTCGCGGCGCGCGGATGGACGAGTACCTGCAGGTTCTGCGCGACCTGTGGGAGAACGAGGTCGGCTCGTTCGAGGGCGAGTTCTACAACACTGCGGGCTGGTACTGCCGGCCGCAGCCTCCGCGGCGGGTGCCGATCCTGCTGGGCGGCAACAATCCACGGCAACTGCGCCGCGCCGGTCGTTTCTCCGACGGCTACCTGGCCAATCCGGCCATGCTCGACACGCTTGAGGCGGACTGGGCGCTGGTCCGGTCGGAGGCCGAGGCGCACGGCAGAGACGCCTCGCAGCTGCAGCTGATGATCAACCGGATCACCGTGATCGCCGAGGACACGATCGACGAGGCGGCGGCGACGCTGGCCGAGATCAAGTCGCGAGGCTTCAACCACGCGATCGCCAATCTGCATCCCGCCGCCGACGCCGAGGCCGTCCTGGCCGAGTTTGCCGCCCGGCATCTGCAGGGTCTGCAGAGTAGATAGGCTTGCCGTTCGCTATCGCAACGTTGCCCACAACTTGCGATAGCAGAGTTCCTAATGTCAACTTCTTTGACTATGGGTGGCGATCTGCCGGCCCGGAACCGATCTTATCGCACGTTTTCTCCTAACTTGCGATACAGTGGCCCTACCCCACTCGCTTCGAGGAATCTTCATGTACCGATCACGTAATGGCGCCTATGAGCGATCTCGATTGCAGGGCGTCGAGTTCAGCGCCTTCATACCGAATCCGCTGCCGCCGATTCCACCGCTCGACATGGACGATTTCCATCAGGGCCTCGAGTCGGGGCATCTCGCCATCGGCTATCTGGATGCACTGACCACGCGCTTGCCGTCGATCGAACCGCTGCTGTACTCCTACATTCGCCGGGAGGCGATCGCCTCGTCTCAGATCGAGGGGACTCAGTCGACCTTTGAGGACCTGCTGACTTTCGAGTTGGGAGGGGTGCCTTCGTCCTCGCTCGATGACGCCGCCGAAGTGTCCAACTATGTCGCAGCGCTGCAGCACGGAATCAGTCGGCTTCGAAGTGGACTCCCGATCAGCAGCACATTAATTCGAGAGGTGCATGAGGTTCTCATGCAGGGTGAGGCGCAGAGACACTTGCTACCAGGAGAGTTTCGACGCTCCCAAAACTGGATCGGAGGCTCCTCGCCGTCCACGGCGGCGTACGTCCCTCCGCCGCCAACGGAAGTCCTCGACTGCATGTCGCAGCTAGAGCAGTTCATCCACGAAGAACGCTCGACCCTGCCGACCGTCATCAAGGCAGGCCTCGCTCACGCGCAGTTCGAGTCCATCCATCCGTTCCTGGACGGCAACGGCCGCGCAGGTCGATTGTTGATCGCGCTCATGCTGGATCAGGCGCAGCTGCTCAGCGAGCCTACGCTCTATCTCAGCCTGTTCTTCAAGCAACGGCGAGCCGAGTACTACTCCCTTCTCGGACAGCTTCGAGAGAATGGCGATTGGGAGCTCTGGCTGCGTTTTTTCGTAGATGGCGTGGTTTGGACCGCAGAAGATTGCATTGCAGTCACAGAGGAACTGACCGAGCGGTTTGAGGTCGATCAACAACAGCTTCTCCGGCTTGGGCGTCGCGCGGTTTCCGCAGGCAGCGCACACGAGGCGTTTGCGCGCCGGCCAATGCTCAACCTGCGAGAGCTCTCAAAGGAGAGCGGGCTGTCTCTGAACACGGCCGCATCGGCGACGGACACGTTGATTGAGCTTGGCATAGTTTCCGAGCGGACAGGCCAACTCCGCAATCGCATCTTTGCCTATGACGCGTACATTGACGTCCTCAGTCGGGGCGGCCAGCCGTTCTAGTGCGGGCCGTCAGTAAGCTGAACACTCGAGTGCAGATAGGAGGCACCGATGGGCGACACCGTGACCTATGAACGCACGGGGCGGATTGCCACGATCACCTACAACCGACCCGAGGCGCTGAACGCGATCAACCATGAGCTGCGCTCCGACCTCAATGCCTGCTGGGAAGAGTTCCGCAACGACGACGAGGCCTGGGTCGGGATCGTGACCGGTTCCGGGCGCGCCTTCTCGGCGGGGGCCGACCTACGCTCGCCTGCGCCGCCCGAGGAGCACACGTTCTGGGAGGTGCCCTCGCTGACTTCGCTCGAATCGGGCATGGAGGTCTGGAAGCCGACGATCGCCGCCGTCAACGGCTATGCGCTGGGCTTCGGGCTGACGCTCGTGGCGGCCTGCGACTTCGTCATCGCCTCCGACCGCGCCCAGTTCGGTTTCCCCGAGGTGCAGATCGGCGTACCCACGATCCAGGGCGCGATCCGGATGCCCAAGCGGATCGCCTGGCACTACGCGATGGAGCTGCTGCTGATCGGCGACCGGGTCGACGCCTGGCGCGCGAAGGAGATGGGCCTGGTCTGGGAGATCGTCCCGCACGACGACCTGATGCAGGCCGCGCACAATCTCGCGCAGCGCCTCTGCAAGGGCGCGCCGCTGGCCGTTCGCGCGACCAAGGAGGTCTCGCACCGAGGCCAGGAGCTGCCCTTCGTCCAGGCGATCCGTTTTGGCGAGACAATGCGCCGCGTCGCCCGCGAGACCGCCGACGCCAAGGAAGGCCCGCAAGCCTTCCGCGAAAAGCGCACCCCTAGCTGGGGCGCGCACTGATGGCGGACCCCGAGCGTCGCTTCTATCGGGCGGCGCGGGTCGCGAATGCGGCGATGGATGGTTGGCTGCCCGACCACGTTGTCGGCGTCGCCGGTGGCACAATCATCGACATCCTGCCCGCGGCCGACGCGCCGACGGCGGAGACGGTCGACCTCGGCGATGTCTCCCTGATGCCCGGACTGGTGGAGGGGCACACGCACATCCCCTGTCCGCCCCGCGTGGACGCCTTCGACATCATCTCGCAGGAGCCGAACGAGCCGGCGCTGATGCGCGCTGCCCACGCCGTGGGGCTGGCGCTGCGCTCGGGGATCACGACGATGCGCGACCTGGGATCGAAGAACGAGGTGGTCTTCGCGGTTCGCGACGCGATTGGGTCGGGTGTGATTCCGGGGCCGCGCCTGCTGGCCGCGGGCGCGCCGATCACGCGGACGATGGACCACTGCTGGTTCTGGGGCGGCGAGGCCGACACGCCCGAGGCGGTGCGCGCGCAGGCGCAGTTGACCGTCGACGAGGGCGCCGACGTGCTCAAGGTCATGGCCTCGGGCGGCAACTTCACGCCGACCTCGAATCCGCGCGACCGCCAGTATCCGCCGGAGACGATCCGCGAGATCGTCGAAGCCGGTCGGGCGGGCGGCATCGAGGTCGCTGCGCACACACACGCCGCGGAAGGCATCCGCGCCGCGGTCGAGGGCGGCGTCCGGCACCTGATTCACTGCCGTTGGCTGTCGGCTAATCCCGAAGAGGGATTCCGCTACGACCCCGAACTGGCGCAGCGGATCGCGGACGAGGGCATCTGGGTCAATCCGACGATCGGACTGGGGCTACTGGCCTCGGAAGCGCGGGATCGGGGCGATGCCGCGCCGCGCCGTAATCCCAACCTGCAAGGGCCGTCGCCGCGAGAGCAGGGCCTCGAGATCCTGCGCGATATGCGCGATCGCGGCGCTCGCTTCACCTCGGGCCTCGACATGGGCATGGCCTACGCCGACTTCAACCGGGCGCCTGCCGAGGCCTGGGCCTTCGTCCAGGACGTGGGATTGTCCGAGTGGCAGGCGCTGCGGATCATGACCTGCGACACCGCGAACGCGATCGGCGTCGGCGACCAGGTCGGCAGGCTGGTCAAGGGCTACGAGGCCGACCTGGCCGCGTTCCGAGGCGATCCTGCCGCCAACATCCGCGACCTGGATCAACCAGTGTTCGTGATGCAACGCGGCAATGTCGTCGTCTCTCCGAGCTAAGGCAACGTCAACACGATCTCCCGGCCTTGCCGCGTCTCCAGGTCGAGATGAACGATGCGGTGGTTGTTGGTGTCGGCGACGAGGAGGGATCGGCCGGGGCCGTTGGTCAGCCCGCCTGGCTCGTCGAGTTGGAGCTCGCCGAAGCTGCCCAATGCGTCGCCATGGCCGCCGACCAGGGTGTTGACGTTCTCGGTCAGGGGGAACACCTGCTTGATCTTGTGATTGAACGTGTCGGCGACATAAAGCTCGTCGCCGACGCGGGCGACGTCGAGCGGGTGCTGGAGTTTCGCCACCGCGCGGCCGCCGTCGGCATCGCCGAAGTGGAACAGACCTCCCTGTCCGGTCTTGCCGATGAACGTGGTGGTGCGGCCGTCGGGATCCCACGAGATCTCGCGCACGCCGCTGGACTCGGAGTCGGCGAAGGCGAGTCCCGACGGGCCGGGCGCGAGACCCGAGACCTGCGCCAGTTCCGACTGCATGCGGGGCCCGTCGACGATGCCCTCGCGTCCCGATCCGCCCCAGGGGCCGACGTAGGAGCCGACGCCGGCGTGTTCGCCGAGCGGCATTCGCCAGATCTGGTGGATCCCGGCCATGGCGATGTACAGGTCGCCCTCGTGCACGGCGACATCCCAGGGCGAACTCAAGGCCGTTTGCCGCGCCGGTTCGCCCTGCGGCATCATCCGAGCCTGCTCGCCGGTGCCGGCGATCGTCGTGACGCTGCCGTCGCGCAGATCGATCCGCCGCACGGCGTGGTTCTCGTTGTCGGCGACGAAGACAAAGTCGCCGTGTACCTCGACGCCCTGCGGCTGGTTGAACCGGGACTCCTCGGCCGTGCCGTCGCGGAATCCGGCCTCGGACCCGCCGATCACCTGCGAGACGTTGCCGTCGAGGTCCGCCACGATGATCCGGTCGTTGTTGCTGTCCGAGACGACCAGCCGTCCGGAGGCGTCGTCCCAGGTGACCTTGCCCGGGAAGGAAAGCGCGCTGTCGCGACCGGTCTCGCGGACCAGGCCCAGGTCGCGGCGGGTGAGCACCGACTCCGCCTCGTACTCGGCCAGCCAACCGTCGATCAGCGGCGCGGCCATATCCTCGGTCAGTTCGCCCTCATGGATGCCAATCACGTTGCCCCGCGGATCGATAAAGTAGAGCGTCGGCCAGGCGCGGGCGCCGAAGGTTTGCCAGTACGTGAAGTCGGCGTCGTTGAGCACGGGGTGTTCGATGCGCAGGCGGAGGATCGCCTGGCGCAGATTCTCGGTCTCGCGCTCGGTAGGGAATTTGGGCGAGTGCACCGAGACGACCTGCAAGGTGTCGGCGTAGCGTCGTTCCAGCTTCCGCAACTGCGGGAGCACGTGCAGGCAGTTGATTCAAGCGTAGGTCCAGAAATGGAGGATCAGCAGGCGTCCCTGGAAGTCTTCCATCGACATCTCGCGACCGGTGTTCAACCAGGTCATGCCTGCGGGAACCGCGGGCGCGGGCGTCTGTCCGAATGCGCGTGAGGTGGTCATCGGGAGCTCTCTCCGACCAAAGTGTCCTGTCGTG